>DATLZF010000172.1:0-2077 GCA_035574135.1 Candidatus Methylomirabilota bacterium | reverse complement strand
CCTCGCTTTCAGCCGCAAACAAATCTTGCAGCCGCGCCTCTTCGACCTCAACGCCGTCGTCCGCGACGCCGAGCGCATGCTCGCCCGGCTGATCGGCGACGACGTGACGCTGCTCACCGATCTGGCACCCAACGTGGTGCCGGTGCGCGCCGACCCCGGCCAGTTCCACCAGGTGCTGCTCAACCTGGCCGTGAACGCCCGTGACGCCATGCCGCGCGGCGGCACGCTGACGATCCGCACGGTCGAGAGAGAGCTGCGCGAGACCATCGCGGACGTCGGCGGCCCAGAAGCGGCGCCCGGACGCTACGTCATCCTGGAGGTGTGCGACACTGGCGTCGGCATCAGCGAGGAAGTGAAGCCGTATCTCTTTGAGCCGTTCTTCACCACGAAGGAGGATGGCAAAGGCACCGGCCTGGGGCTTTCAACCGTTTATGGCATCGTCAAGCAATCCGGCGGGTACGTGGAGGTGGAGAGCACCGTCGGCCGCGGTACCACGTTCCGCATCTACCTGCCGCGCGCCGAGATGTCCGTCCCGGCGGCAGACCCGGCGCCGGTGCCCGAGTGGCCGCGCGGCGCCGAGACGGTGCTGCTGGTCGAGGACGAGGAGGCGGTGCGCCGTTTCGCACGCTTGACGCTGGAGCGCGCCGGCTACACCGTGCTCGAAGCCCGCGACGGCGAGGAGGGATTGCACGTCTGCCGCACGCACCCCGGCCGCATCGATATACTGGTCACGGATGTGGCCATGCCGCGGCTCGGCGGCCGCGCGCTCGCCGAGGAAGCACTGCGGCAGCGGCCCAAGCTGCGCGTCCTGTACCTTTCGGGCTATACCGACGACCCGGCCGTGCGGCTCGAAGCTGCCGGCGGCGATTCCGCCTTCCTGCAGAAGCCGTTCAGCCCCTACGCGCTGGTGGAGCGCGTCCGCACCTTGCTGGATCGCGGCGACTCACCGTCCGCGGCCGCCTCAACCGGATAGGACAAAGGCGTCCGCTTCGCGGGCGGGCGAGAACATTTTCCTGGGCGTCAGGGTTCCTCCTTCTGCAAGGGGTGGAGGGGGACGGTGGACGGTGGTCCAGGCGGCCGCACGCTTCCTCCGATAAGAATCGCATCCGCGACTGGATTTCCGCTGCGGCGTGAGCTACATTCCTTTAGCGGGCGCACTCTTCCTCCCCGCTCGGCGACCGGCGACCGGTACGCCCGCCCCCCGATCCCCACATCGAAGGAACGAACGGCGGCACGCTAGCCGTCCAGGTCGTCCGTCGCTCCTGATCCCCACATCGAAGGAACGAACTCCCCTCACCGACGTTGCCGACCTCCCGGTGGGATGATCCGGGCGACCGGCGACGGCCCCCTTCGGAATATCCCATCCTCCCGTCCGCACCGCGCTGCGGCGCGATTGCCCCGCCCACGGCGCAAACTGATGTGTTACCCACTCACCTGCGGAGAGGAACCACCCATGCCACACCGCCAACTGTTCAATGCGCCGCGCCTCTGGCCCCTCGCGCGCACAGGGGCCGGGCGGCGAAGGGCACCGGCGTTCCGGCCGGCGCTCGAAACCCTGGAGGAGCGTGCCGTCCCGGCGATCACACCGGCGCACCTCTACGAACTCAACGGCAGCCTCGAAGACGCGTACGGCGGGCCGGCGCTCGTCGCCCACGGCGGCACGCTAGCCGACGGCCGCTACACCTTCGGAGAACACCAGGGACTGAGCCTGACCGGGGCCTTGGCCGACACGGGCACGTATTCCATCGCCCTTGTCGCGGAGCTGGATACGTTCGACAAGTTCTACAATAAGGTCATCGACTTCCAGGACCTGTCGAGCGACTTTGGCCTATACTTCGCCGGCCGCCGGTTGCAACTCTATCCGGGTGCGGTCGGCGCCGACGCCGCGTCGCCCAACACGGACTTCCTGCTGGTCATTACGCGCGACGGAGCGACTGGCGAGACGAAAACGTACCTCAACGGCATCCTGCAGCAGACGTATGTGGGCTTCTATTCTGAGATCGCCGTTCCAGGCGGCAACGTCCTGAACTTCTTCCGCGACGACCGCGTTACGGCCCACTGGGAGGCGGACAGCGGC
>DATLZF010000171.1:0-3118 GCA_035574135.1 Candidatus Methylomirabilota bacterium | reverse complement strand
GGGGTGGTGTCACCGCCGAAGTGGTGGCGCGCGTGGCCACGGAGGGCTTCAACCTCCTGGACGCGCCCCCCCAGCGGCTCAACGCCAAGGACACGCCCATTCCCTACCATCCCAACCTCTGGGCGGCCCACCGCCCGACCGCGCGCAGCATTGCGGCGGCCGCCCGGAATCTCCTGCGACTCTAAACCGCCCGGACCATGCCCCAGATTCCCTTCATCATGCCGCAGCTCGGCGAATCCATCGCCGAGGCCACCATCGTCCGATTTCTCGTCGAGCCCGGCGACGACGTGCAGGCCGGCCAGGACGTGATCGAAGTCGAAACCAACAAGGCCACCATGAACGTGGCCGCGCCCTGCCCGGGCCGCGTCGAACGGCTTGTCGCGCAAACCGACCAGAGTTATCCCGTCGGCGCGGTGCTGGGTTACCTGGAGGTCACGGAGGACGTCGCCCGCCGATTTGGCCTGGACGCGCCAGCCGGAGCGCCGGCGCCCGACAACAACGGCCACCCCGCCACACCCGCGCCGGCAGCCGCGGAGGAACGTCATCGCGCCGTGGAACCCACCGTCCGCGGATTGCCCGTGCCAGCCCACGCGGTGGGGGCCACCTACATGTCACCCCGCATGAAAGCCCGCATGCAGGAGCTGGGGTTGCACGCGGCCGATCTCGCCGGGCTGCCCGGCAGCGGCGCTGGCGGCCGGGTCACGATTCAGGACTTCGAAAAGTTCCTCGCTCAACTCGAACAAAGCCGGTTGACCCCCGCTTCGAACATGCGCGTCGCGGTGGCCGACGCCATGCGCCGCAGTTGGACCCGCCCGCTGGCCACGGTGGCCTTGCCGGTCAACATCGACCCGTTACTCACCCATCGGAAGAGCTCCGATCCCAAACCGGGTCCCGCCCTCTACGCCCTGCGCGCCCTCGCCCTGGCCCTTGCCGAAAACAGCGCGCCCGCCGGCCGTCTGGTGGGACACCACATCGTACACCCGAGCTCCATCGACATCGGCTTCGCCGTCGAAGCCGAGGATGGCGTGCTCGTGCCGGTGATCCGCGAAGCCCACCGGCGGCCGCTGGAGGAACTCGTCGGCCGCTACAACGAATTGGTCGCCCTGGCGCGCCAACGACGACTCCCCGCTGACGCCACCGGCGGACCCATTGCCACAGTGACGAACTTCGGCACCTTCGGCCTTACCTGGGCGACCCCGATTCCGTTGCCTGAACAGACGCTCGTGCTGGGCATGGGCGCCGGCCGCATCGTGCCCAGTTGGGACGCAACGCGGCAGCAGTTCGTGCCCGTCACCGAGGCGAATCTCACCTTGAGCTTCGACCACCGCGTGCTCGACGGCGGGGCGGCCGGGCGACTGCTGGCCCGCATCGCCTCCCTGATGGCGGAACCCGGGAAACTGTAGGAGCCTCGCGGCACGACGGCTGCCCGGCGCGGCCTTGATGGAGCGTCCCGCCCGATCAGCCTGCCACCGGCATCACGCGGCCGAAGCCGCACAGAGACTTGAACCAGTTCCACACCGCTCTGGCGCCACGGCGCAGGCCGGCATCCTCCACCCCCCCCAGATCGAAGGCCCGCGCCAGCGCCTCCTCGTGTCCGGAAAAACGCGGCGGCCACCAGAGCACCTCGCGGCGGGTCGCACCCTCGCGCCGCAACAACGACGGATGCAACAACCCGCGGCCCACCGAGTATTCGCCGGTCGGCAACGCCACCGCGCGTTTGCGCAACACCAGCCACGGCCGGTATTCGAATCGCAACTGCCCCCGAACGTCGCGCGAAAGCCGACCCGGCGTACGAATCGGCGTGCGCTCGATCCGAGCGGCGAGAAAGACTCGCGACGGGCCGGCCTCGACCCGCGCCCGAAGGGAGCGCCCGGTCAGGAAATCCCACGCGAAGATGCTCCCAAACACCATCAACCGGAACGACCAGCCGGCGATGAAAAACGACACGAAAATGATCCCCATCGACAGCAACGCACCCAGCACCGGGTCATAAAGCGCCAGCCCCGCCACCAGCGCGAGCAGGGCGAGTCGGATGGCCTTCAATGCCGCGTCAAGCAGGGTGAAGGGACTAAGAAGAATGAGCATGTTGATGGCGTGCGACGCCATCCAGACCACGAAGAACGCGACCAACCCGGCCGGCACGAGGAGGAGATTGAGCATGGTCGCCCCGTCCACCGCCGCCAGCAGCGGGCCACCCGGCGCGAGCGCATCCGGTCCCGCCCCCTCAATGCTGCTCATGAAGGCCGCCATCAGCGGCACGAACGCGCCGGCCGCCAGCACGGCACTGACCTTGTTCTCAAAGGCATCGATGGCATCCAGCGGCTTCTTCAACAGCGTGGGCAGGGAAGCGCCCGCCGTGTCCTTCAGGAAGCACAGGCCCACCAGCACCAAACCCGTGATCCAAAACCACGGCTGCCCGTACCACGGCAACGCGGCGCGCCGCTCCACCGGCGTCTTCCAATACTTCCATGCTCCCACCGCGCTCACCCCGAGCAGCGGCGAGATGGCCACGCCCGTGATGGTCGAAATCGCCTCCGCCGCCGCCACGCCCGGGGTCACACCGGAATGCGCCGAGGATGCGACCGGAGCCGGCGCGTCAGCCCGCGCGGTGAGGATCAACCACCCCATGAGCCACACGCCCAGGATTGCCCCCAACAGGATCAGCAACGGGCTGCGCGGCCATCTTCCCCAAGTCCGCCCGCCGCCCACGGGTGCCGCGGGGGAATCATCGCTGCCGGGGAATCGGGAACGTCGCTTCATAAGCGTCGAATCGCCGCCGACGTTGGCCCTGCCCGCGGAGAAAGTCGATGGATTTTCCGGCCGCCCGGGTCAGTGACCGTGGGGGTGCTCCTGGATGTACTCCTGTTTGAGCCCGAGTTTTTCCGGCGCGTGGAGCACGAGCATCTTCATCCGGATGTCCGCGGGCACGTCCCGGGCCGTGAGCTTGGAGACGACGATCATCAATCCGATGGCCAGCGGCACGGCCCAGATGGCCGGTTGCTCACACAGAATGCGCAGGAACGGATGGGCGGCCCAGAAGTCGTTCAGCGGCTTGAACCCGGCGAAGAGCTTCCCCGTCGCACCCGGCGCCATGGCCAGGGTGCTGAAACTGGTCAGT
>DATLZF010000170.1:0-2830 GCA_035574135.1 Candidatus Methylomirabilota bacterium | reverse complement strand
TTCACGGAGCCGCGCGCCTTGGGCGTGAATTGTCCCTTGATGCGCTCGAACGTGGCTTCGGTCACCTGGATCAAGCCCGGCTGGCCGTGCGACTCCATGCGGCTGGCGAGGTTCACGGTGTCGCCCCACAGATCGTAGATGAACTTGTTCTTGCCGATGATGCCGGCCACGACCGGCCCGGAGTGGATGCCGACGCGCATTTGCAGCGAGAGGTTCAGGTCCTCGTTGAACCGCCGGATTTCGGCCTGGATGTCCAAGGCCATGCGCGCGGCGGCGACGGCGTGATCCGCGCGCGGTTCCGGCAATCCGCTGACGGCCATGTAACAGTCGCCGATGGTCTTGATCTTCTCCAGTCCGTGCAGCTCGGCGAGGTGGTCAAAGGACGTGAACACCTCGTTGAGGATGCTCACGATCTCGGCGGGGGGCACGGTCGCCGAAAGATCGGTAAAACCGACGATGTCGGCGAAGAGCACGGTGACTTCGGAAAAGTTGTCCGCGATGGTGGTCTCGCCCTGCTGGAGCCGCGCGGCGATGGGGGCGGGCAGGATGTTGAGGATGAGCTGTTCGACCTTGTGACGTTCCTCGCGAATCTGATCGAGGTAAGCCTGTTCCTGATCGTGCCAGCGCTTGCGTTCGAGGCAGGCGTCGATGCGCGAGCGCAGCAGCAGCGGATTGAACGGCTTGCCCAAGTGGTCCATGGCGCCGGCGCGGATGCCGTGGATGATGCTGTCCATGTCGTTCCAGCCGGACACGATGACAACCGGGATGTTGCGCAACGAGCGCCGCTCCTTCATGCGTTCGAGCACTTCGAAGCCGCCCATGCCCGGCATTTCAAGGTCGAGGATGATGACATCAAACGGCTTGGCGGCCATCTGCTCGAAGGCTTCCAGGCCATCGGCGGCCTCGGCGATGTAATAGCCCTCGCCGCGGAGTGAATCGATGATCAACGAGCGGTTGGCTGGTTCGTCGTCCACCACCAAAAGCCGGCCCTTGAAGGATGCACCGTCGGGGCTGGCTGGGGGGCGGGGCATCAGGCCTTCTCCTCGATCAGCTCGCGCCGGGCGCCGCCCAGCAGTTGTTCGACGAAATTGGTGGAATAAACGCCGCGCCGGAAGTTGGGATCCTGCAGGACGGCCAGTTGGAATGGGATCGTGGTTTTCACGCCCGTGATCATGAACTCAGTCAAAGCGCGGGTCATCTTGTCCAGCGCGTCGCGGCGGTCCCTGCCGGTGGTGACCAGTTTGCCGATCATCGAGTCGTAGTGGGGCGGGATCGTGTAGCCGGCGTAGGCGTGGCTGTCCACGCGCACGCCGGGGCCGCCGGGGGCGTAGAGCATCTCGATGCGCCCCGGACTGGGCCGGAAATCGCCGAAGGGGTCCTCGGCATTGATGCGGCACTCGATGGAATGGCCGCGGATGTTGATGTCGCCCTGCGACTCGCGAATCTGTTCCCCCATCGCGATCAGGATCTGATACTTCACCAGGTCAATGCCGGTGACCTCCTCGGTGACGGGGTGCTCGACCTGGATGCGCTTGTTGACTTCGAGGAAGTAAAAGTTGCCGTGGTCGTCAACGACGAACTCGACCGTGCCGGCGTTGCTGTATTGGGCGGTCTCGGCGATCCGCACGGCCGCCTTGCCCATCTTCTTGCGCAGGTCCTTGCGCCGTTCGATGAGCGGGGAGGGGGTCTCCTCGATGAGTTTCTGGTTGCGCCGCTGAATGGAGCAGTCGCGCTCGCCGAGGTGGATGATCTTGCCCCGGCCATCGCCGAGAATCTGGAACTCCACGTGGTGCGGGTTCTCAATGAACTTCTCGATGTAAACGCCGGAATTGCCGAAGGCCTTTTCCGCCTCGGCGCGGGCGGTGTGGTAGCCCTTGATGAGCGAGATGTCGTTGTGCGCCACGCGCATGCCGCGCCCGCCGCCGCCGGCGACCGCCTTGATCATGACCGGGTAGCCGATCCGCTGCGCCACGGCGCGGGCGTCCTGCTCGTTGTCCACGATGCCATCCGAACCGGGCGGCGTGAGGACGCCGGCCTTTCTGGCCAGAACGCGGCTGACCGCCTTGTCCTCCAGCGCGCTCATGGCGCGCGGACTGGGGCCGATGAAACGGATGTTGCAGCTCTCGCAGACCTCCGCGAAGTGGGCATTCTCCGACAGGAACCCGTAGCCGGGGTGAATCGCGTCCACATCCGCGATCTCGGCGGCGCTGACGATGCGGTCGATGCGGAGGTAACTCTCGCTGCTGGGGGCTTTGCCGATGCAGATGGCCTCGTCGGCAATCTGCACGTGCATGGAGTTGGCGTCGGCCTCCGAATAGACCGCCACCGTTTTGATGTTCAACTCGCGGCAGGCGCGGATCACGCGCACGGCGATTTCACCGCGATTGGCTACCAGGATTTTTTCGAACATGCTGCTGAATAGGTTTCGAGTTTCGAGTTTGAAGTTTTGGGTTGGCTGCCTGCGGCCGTTCCCGGTGGTCCCCCGCTGCGAACTCGAAACCCGAAACCCGCAAGCGCCTAAATCGGCCTCACCCTGAACAGCGGCTGGCCAAACTCGACCGGCTTGGAATTCTCCGCCATCACCTCGGTGATGACGCCGCGCACCTCCGCCTTGATCTCGTTCATCACCTTCATGGCTTCAATGATGCAGACGACGGTGTCCGGGTGCACTTCCGAGCCGACCTCGACGTACGGCGCCGATTCCGGCGAGGGCGCGCGGTAGAAGGTACCGATCATCGGAGACTTGATCTCGATTTCCGGAGCTTCGGGCTCTACCGCCGGGGCAGGGCCTGCAGGCGGCCGGACAGCGGCCGCAGCCGCCGGGAGGCCT
>DATLZF010000169.1:0-2008 GCA_035574135.1 Candidatus Methylomirabilota bacterium | reverse complement strand
AGAGCCGCTCCCGCCAGCCTTCCTCCTCCCGGCGCACGGCGTCGGGCAGCACGCTCTTGAGTGCGATTTCGACCGGACAGCAGTAATAGCGACTGATCCAGCGCGCCAGCTCGAGGATCTTGGGGGTGACCTGGCTTTGTCGGCCGACGACCCGTGTGAGCGGGCGCAGGTTCGTGTGCGGGCTTTCCTCCAGCAGGGCGGTCACCGTGCCCATCACCTCGCGGGTGCCAAAGGGCACCTTGACCCGGCTGCCAATCTCGACCCGCGCGGCCAGGTCAGGCGGGATGGCGTAGTCGAACTCTTTGCGGAGGGCGATTTCGAGCGTGACACGGGCGACCATGTTCCGCGTTACATGGTTAAATGGTTGAAGCGTGACAAGGTTAAAAGGCAGTCTGCCCGCGATGCAGCGCAGGGGTCTTCTTCGACGACACCAGCGATGGGTGCTCGGGCTGCTTGCCGTCGGAGGCTTGCTTGCCGGCCTGGAGCGCTGGTGGTGGTACCAACGGGAGCGATCGCAGGACCGGCATATTCTCGCCGCGGCGGCGCGCTACGGAGCCGATCCGGCGCTGGTCAAAGCCGTGGTCTGGCGGGAGAGCCGCTTCAATCCCGCCGCCCGGGGCGAGGCCGGCGAGGTGGGGCTCATGCAGATCGGCGCTCTGGCAGCCCGGGAATGGGCGGAAGCCGAACGCCTGCCCGCGCTCGCGCACGAGGACCTCTTCGATCCGGCGAAGAACACACTTTGCGGCGCGTGGTATCTGGCCAAGCTGATCCGCCGTTATGCCCACACGGACAACCCGCCCGCCTACGCGCTGGCCGATTACAACGCCGGCCGCTCGCGTGTGTTGCGGTGGATTCATGGCGCCGGCCAGACCAACAGTGCGGTCTTTCTCGAGCAAATGGATTTTCCGGGCACCCGCGAATACGTGCGTTCGATCCTCGAGCGCCGCCGCCGCTACGCAGGCACGCTGGCGCTCAAAACACCTCCGGCACCCCTTCCTCCATGAGCCGGAGGTGCTGGGACAGCTTCTGCTCGGCGGCCAGCTTGCGCAGCCAGCGCGGTGGGTCGTCCATCTGCTCAAAGGACAGCTTGAAGGCGCCAAAGTGCATCGGCACCAGCCAGTGCGCCCCCAGATCGCGGAACACCCGGATCGCGTCATCCGGCCCCATGTGCACGTTGCGGAACGAATCCGGGTAGTACGCGCCGATGGGCAGCAGCGCGATCTCGGGCTGGAGCCGGCGGCCGATTTCGCGGAAGCCGTCGAAGTAGGCGCTGTCGCCGGCGTGATAAACGCGGCGGCCCTGGTGCTCGATCAGGAAACCGCCGTAGCCGCGGTGCTCGTCGCGCAAGGTGCGGGCACCCCAGTGCTTGCACGGCGTCAGTGTCACCTTCCAGTCGTCGTGGCTGAAGCTCTCCCAGGTCTGCAGCTCGATGATGCGCTCGAAGCCCAGTCCTCGCGCCAGTTCACCCACGCCCCACGGCATCACCGCGATCCTCGGCGCCGGCAGCCGGCGCAGCGTCGGCTTGTGGAAGTGGTCGAAGTGCGCGTGCGTAAGAAGCACCAGGTCGATGGGCGGCAGGTCCTTGATGCGCAGCCCGGCCCGCTTCACCCGTTTGAGCAGGAACAGCCAGTTTGCGAAGTTGGGATCGACGAGCACGTTCAGATCGGTGAACTGGACGAGGAATGACGCGTGGCCGATCCACGTCAGCGCCACGCTGCCATGCCGCAGACGCGGAAACACCGGACGCCGATGCGTGCCCGAACGCGGGGTCAACCACGCCTTCCAGACCATCTCGTAAAAGAACGTGCGTGGGTTGAAATGGTTGGCCGGCGTGAGTTCCCTGAACGACCGCGGAAGCCGCCGGCGGGGCCCGGGCCCGTGGGCATGAGAATCACCGGCATTCATCGTCATTGGGCGGTGCGCGTGGCCCGGCGGCCGGTCGCACGCTTGTGCCGACGCGGCTTCCGGGCCGGACTGAAGGATCGGCGGTTCATCTCAGTTCCTCAAG
>DATLZF010000168.1:0-12836 GCA_035574135.1 Candidatus Methylomirabilota bacterium | reverse complement strand
CCGCCGCTCCCGCTCACCCCGGGGCACACTCGCCGGCAAAGAAAAGCCCGTGGCGGGGCAGGTCCGCCACGGGCTGTGCGGTTTTTGGCAGTTATGTTAACTGCGGAGGGAAATCTCGTCCAAGTCGGTCCTCATCCGGGTTCCTGCCTGCGCGGGCGTGCGCCCGCGCATGCCAGGAATCCCGGTCGCCGTTGATCGCTCCATCGTTCTATTGTTTTGCGTTTCCATGCGCGCTGTCCGTGCCACAGACGACCGGGCCAAAAACAGAAAGGCACAACCGATTCACCCCATCAGGGTGACTTGATTGTGCCTTCGCTTGCAGGCCGTGTTTCTCCTGCCCGGAAAGCTGCTCCGCGGATCCCCGCGAGCGCCTCTGACCAACTAATCGGAGGAATGCTAGAAACGTTTAGACGATAATCAAATGTTTTTTAAAAAATCTTTCGAGCGCCGCAACTCCGCCTTGCCCGCACCAAGCTCGCCGAAATCGGTCCGGATCCGCCGTGGCGAACTGCTTACTCCGGGGAAAATCTCCCCTCAAGGCCCTTCGATTCCTGACGATGGGATGACTCAATGAGCGCCATCGTAGAACGGTCTGAGTGGCGACGGGCAGCATTACCCCGGCTCCGGCTCCTGCGGAGGCGCCCGACCGCACAATCCCCACATCCGGCCCTCCGCTCACCGTCATCCACGTCCGGCCGCGGGCACGAACTGGCGGACGCGGACGCATGACTCGCATCCTCGTCATCGAAGATCGCAAGGCGGACCGGGATGTCCTGGCCCGGCTGGCGAGCGGACTTCAGTCCCGGTACGAGGTCAGCTTTGCCACTTCGCTCGCGGAGGCGCGGGCGGCTTTGAAGGATCGACGTTTCGAACTGGTCCTGCTCGCAGGCCATATTCGAAAAGGTGCCGATTTGAGCCTCGCCGCAGAGTACCCGGACCTGCCCGTGATTGAACTCGTCGAGCCCGGCGCGACATCCGGGCTGCGCCTTCCGTCAACAGGCTTGTACGACATCGTGCTGAAGACCCCGGGCAGCGAGTACCTCGAACTGTTGCCATATCAGATCCAGGCCGCGCTCGACCGCGCGCGCCACAAGCTTGCCTCCGACCGCAATCGCCAGTTGCTCGAACAGTTCGTGCAACACGCTCCGGCCGCCGTCGCCATGTTCGACCGGGACATGCGCTACCTCATGGTCAGTTCCCGCTGGCAGAGAGATTACCGTCTCCCCGAAGAAAGCCTGATCGGACGGAGTCACTACGAGGTTTTTCCGGAAATCCCCGACCGCTGGCGGCAAATCCATCAGCGATGCCTCGCCGGCGAGCGAGCCGCCTGTCGGGAGGACCCCTTCCGACGCACTGATGGCCGCCTCGACTGGGTCACGTGGGAAATCCAACCATGGCGCGACATCGATGGCCAGATCGGTGGCATCATCATGTTCACCGAGATCGTCACCGAACAGAAGAAGGCGCAGGCGGAATTGCAGCGACAACAAGCCGCCCTGGCCGAGGCCAACCGGGAATTGGTCGAGATCAACAGCCAGTTGGAACAATCCATCAGCCGGTCCAACCAGTTGGCCGCGGCCGCCGAGGTGGCCAACCGGGCCAAGAGCGAGTTCCTCGCCAGCATGAGCCACGAGATTCGGACGCCCATGAACGGCGTCGTCGGATTCGCCAACCTTCTGCTCGAAACCCCGCTCCTTCCCGAACAGCGCGAGTTCGTTCAAATCATCCAGTCGAGCGGGGAAGCCCTGCTGACCCTGATTAACGACATACTCGACTTTTCCAAAATCGAGGCCGAGCGGGTCGAGCTCGAGCACCTGCCCTTTGATCTCCGAGCTTGCGTCCACGACGTCGTCACCCTGCTCGCCGCCAAAGCGCACGCCAAGGGCCTTGCCATCGAAACGTCGGTGGCACCGGTGATCCCGCAATGCGTGGTAGGCGATCCGACCCGGCTCCGGCAAATCCTGACCAACCTCATCGGAAACGCCATCAAGTTCACGCATCAGGGCCGGGTCGCCGTCCACGTGTGCCTCGAGACCTCATCTCCCGCCTCCCCAACCGCAAACACCCCGTCTGCCGGCGACCCGCTTGGTTTGCGGTTCACCGTCACGGATACCGGGATCGGCATTCCGGCGGATCGCGTTGATCGGCTCTTCAAGCCCTTCAGTCAGGTCGATGCCTCGACCACACGTCAATACGGGGGCACAGGCCTCGGTCTGGCCATCTGTAAACGGTTGGTCGAATTGATGGGAGGTGGCATCGAGGTGGAGAGTACACCGGGAAAGGGAACAACGTTTCGCTTCACGATCCGCGCTGCACCCGCGACCGACCCGAAGAGCGGCGGCCCCCGCAGCGGAGCGCTTCCTCCGGAAGCCAACAGCACCATTCCACCTCTGAAAATCCTCGTCGCCGAGGACAACGAGACCAACCAGACCCTGATGAGGCGGCTCATCGAAAAAGTCGGCGGGACCATCCACATCGCTCCCACGGGTTGCCATGCCATCGACCTGCTTCGGCGCGAGCCTTTTGATCTGATCCTGATGGACATGTCGATGCCCGAGATGGACGGACTGGAAGCCACGCAGCGCATCCGCGCCGGCGAGGCGGGTGAAGCGCGGCGGCAAACCCCCATCGTCGCCCTCACCGCCAACGCCATGGAAGGAGACCGCGAACGATGCCTTGGCGCCGGCATGGATGATTACCTCAGCAAACCCGTCGGCTTTGCCGCACTCACCGCCATTCTGCGCCGCGCTGGAGCCGGACTCCTGCGCACGCCCGACACCACGTTGGCTGCCCGTCGCAAGCTTGCCCAGACCGCCGCCGCCAAGAGTTTCTAAGCGATGACCTCTCCCACCCGCCATTCACCTGTGGACCTCGAACAAAGCCTGGCTCAGATCGGCGATGCCGAGATCCTGGAACAAGTAATCCACAGTTTCCTCGGACAGCAGGACGGCCTCGTTCAAGCCCTGGAGCACGCCGTTCGTTCTGGGGACGCGGAACAGATCCGGCAAAGGGCCCATGCGATCAAAGGCGCCATTAGCATCTTTTTTGCGGAGTCGGCCCGGCAGACCGCCGCGCACATTGAAGCTCTCGGGGCCTCCGGGCGATTGGATCAGGTGCCGGGAACCATGGCGACGCTGCGAGAGGAACTCGACCGGGTCCGACGCGCCCTCGAATCCGCGCTCCCGACAAAGGCAGCATGAGCGCTCCCCGCCCGCGGGTTTTGGTGGTGGATGACGAGCCCACGTCGCGCCTGGTAGCCGGACGGATGCTCGAAAAGGAGGGGTTCGATGTCACCGTCGCCGGCAGCGCCGCCGAGGCGCTTCACGTCCTGAAGCACAACGAGCCGGAAGCATTCGTCGCCATTGTCACGGATTACCTCATGCCGGAACGCACCGGCCTCGAGCTTCTGAACGATGTCAAGCTCCACGATAACACCTTGTCCGCCGTGGTCATGACGGCGATCCACGAACGGAGTCTTGTCAAAGAGAGCCTGCGCGGCGGAGCCTGCGACTTCCTCGACAAGCCGGTTCACCACACCGCGTTGCTCAGGGCCGTGAGGGCGGCCGTCGAACAGACCATGCGGCAACGGACCTTGAAAGAAGCGGAGTGCTCGGTCCAGGAGGTGGGCAGGTTTCAACAGTTTATGCTCGGGGTGAACGCCAGCCACCTTCCCGTGCCCGTCGAGGTGTGTTACCACCCCCGGCACGCGGCCGGCGGCGACCTCGTGAACGTCTTTCAACTGGATACTGACCGGCTGCTGGTCGTCATCGCCGACGTCTCCGGTCACGACCTCAAGGCCGGCTTCGTCTCCGCTTATTTTCAAGGCATGGTGCGAGGCATGGTGGAGAGACGGACGCCGATCGAGGAAGTGTTCACCTTCTTCAATCGCTTCCTGCTCACCGAGTGGAACGGTTCTCATCCCGCGGTGGCCTCGCCCGGCGCCGTAATGACCACTTCCGTTTGTGCCTGCGCATTGTTGGTCGATCTCCGGGAGGAAACGCTGACGGTCTGGAACTGCGGTTTCCCCATCCCGGGATGCGCCGATGCCGACGGCCGCTGGGAACCCTGCGGCACGGCCGCCGGCAGCCCGCTGGGCTGGTTCGAGGAACCGCCCTTCACCTGCTTCTCCCGCCCGTTCCGGCCAGGAGATCACGTGTACTGCTGGACCGACGGCGCGGATGAACTGGCCGGCAAGCTGGGGGTTTCCGTTCTCGCCCTCGCCAGCCGCCTGCTGGAAGCCCGGGCCCTGGGCGCCTCGTTGCCCCAGCTTCGCGGCTGCAGCGATGACATCTTGCTCGTCCGTCTGAATCCCCGCGCCCCCGCGAGGCCGGCTGGCGGCTTTCACCCGCTCCTTTGTGAACATTACTGGCGGGCTCAGTTGCCGTTGATCGACCAGTTGCAGGCCTTCTGGCAACGCAGCCTTGAATTCGCCGTGGCAGACCTGACTGCGGAGTGCCTGCACGACCTGCTGCTCTGCGCACGAGAAGCGGTCAGCAACGCGCTGAAGCATGGATGTTCGACAGTGCCGAATCTGCCTTGCTTGTTTCGCATCGCGCACGACCGCGAGCGCGGCCGCTTGCGCGTGACCGTCAGCGACCCGGGGCCGGGGCACGGGTTCGACTGGCAGTCTCACCTGCGGGGAGCCGGCAAGCAACTGGTCGATCAACACCGCGGACTGCTGCTCATCCACCAGATGCCCGCCTCCACCAGAATTGCGCGCAATGGAGCCGAGGTTGAAATGGAGTTTCTCATTCGCCGCCCGGATCGAGGCTCGCAACCCGATGGCTCCGCGATGAGTGCATCCACCACCCACGCCCATCGAGCCCCGTGATTTCGGCCTCTCTCCGGAGGGATAACCCGACTTTCAAAAAAACAGCCTCAAGCCATGAACCTCGTAAACCACCGCATCGACCTCCCATCGAAAACCCTCACCCTGACCGTCCCCGGGGACATCCTCAGCACCAACGCCGATCAGCTCCGACAGGAAATCCAGCGCCTCCTCGAATCCGAGGCCGTTCACCTCGCCGCGTGGGATGTGCTCAAACTGGATCTCAAGGGAGCCGCCATGATCGATTCCGTGGGTCTGAACCTGCTCGTGTCCCTGATCAAGACCGCGCGGGCCCGCAACGCCCGCACCGTGGCCGTCATTTCCAGCTCCAACATCCAGCGCTCACTGGTCTTCACCCGGCTGGACACGCAAATGGAAGTGCAGTTGGCGGCGTAAAGTCCGCCGGCCCCCAAGCAACCTGGCGAGCCGGATCAACGCCCCGGACGCCGGCACTTCAGCAGCGTTGGCCGCCGATCGTTCGGCGCGTCCTCGCGGCCATAGCCGTTGTTGTCGGTGAGCAGCCAGAGGGACTCCCGCTCCACCCACAAGCCCTCCATGATGCCGGTGGGCAGGCGCTTCCGGTAACGGAGGCGATCCTCCAGCGCGCCAAACTCGTACTCGGCCACCACCCGCTTGGTTTCCGGCTCGACCTCCAGCACCACGCGATCATGCCTTAACAGCACCCAGAGATGACCCTCGTGCCAGGCGAGGTCCGAATAGTGCGTGCCCAGGAGACTGGGGAAAGCCGGATAGACCACGAACTGGTCCACCACCCGGAAGCTTTCCAGGTCCACCACGGCGATCACCGGGGAGGAACGCTCGTTGGCCACGAACAGGCGGCCGCGTCCCACGGCGATGCCCTCGAAGGAGGCGTTGGTTTCGACGGGACTGAAAAACGTGGCCACCGGTGACCAATCGATGGGCAGGCGTTCGAGCCGGTTGCTGCCGGGGCTCCAGCGCAGAATCCAACGGCGGGCCTCATCGCACACGTAGAGCCGCCCGGTTTCATCCTGGGCCAACCCCTCCCAATCTGGCGCCGGCTCGCGGTCGAATCCCAGCCTCGCCATCTCCGCGTGCGGAAAACGATCCGTCAGCCGGATTAGGTTGGCCGTCAATCCGTCGGAGAGCAATTCGACCCGATAGATGCCCGCCTGCCGGTTGTTGACGGTGAGGAACTCCCCCCCTGGCGTTCGCAGTAGGGCCGAAGCATCGAACGGACGAACGTCCGGCAGGTTCAGCCGGATCACTTGCTCCGACTCCAAGGTGTGCCGCGGCCAACCCGCGGCCACTCCTGCCCGCAGCTCCGCCAGCCACGCCAAGACCAAGAGCGGCAGCCAGCTCCCTGCGATCACGGGCAGCGATCGCAGGGAGCGATTTCCGCGCGGGGCCGATTTCACGCCGTTGCCGCGGCTGGTCGCCCTACTTCTTCTCCTCTTTCTTTTCCTCCTTTTTGGGCTCCTTCTTTTCGTCCCTGTTCTCCGCCTTTTTCTCTTCTTTCTTGGCCAGGACAGTGAGATCGGCGCCGGTGTCAATCCGTGTCTTGGGCAGGGCCCGCCGCAACGCCGCCACGCCGTTGCTGGTCGTAGCCGTCTGCCAGAGATAAAGGCTCTGCAAGTCGGTCAGGCCCTTGAGGTGTTCCAACCCGGCATCGCCGACCTTCGTGCCGTAGAGGTTGAGATAGGTGAGGTTGGTGAGCCCCTTCAGATGCACCAGGCCGGCATCGGTAATCCCAGTGTTCTCCAAATGCAGTTCCAGCAGGTTGGGCAACGACTTTAGGTGAACGAGCCCGCCGTCGGTGATGCGCGTGGCGCGCAGGTTGAGATGAACGAGTGTCGGGATATCCTTCAAGACTGCCAGGGTAGCATCGGTCACGTTGGTGCCGAGCAGGCCCAGATTGGCCTCGTGCCAGTTCAGATTCATCGCCACAGGCCGCACGGACACGCCCATCGATTCGAGCTTGGCAATGGCCTTGGCTTCATTGGGTCCGGCTTGGGGCTTGCCCAGTTTGGCCAGACCGACCGCCGGCTTGTCGTCCTTTTTCTCCGCCGTCACCGCCGACTGGGGCCAGTCCGCCCCCTGGTTGATCCAGTCGCGGATCAAATCGGTCTGCGCCTTGGTCAGCGGATCGCCCTCGCTCGGCATCCGGTCATCGTGATCGGCCGGCAGAGTGATCAGTTTGTAGAGCTGGCTGTCCTCGGCCTTGCCGGGCTTGATGACATCGGGATTCTTGAAGGCCGCCTCTTTCGAGTCCAAGCGGAGTTTTCCCTTTTGTTTCTCGGGGCCGTGGCACTTGACACATGACTTCTCCAAGATGGGCCAGACTTCTTTCTGAAAGTCGATCTTGGCGGTTTCGGCGCCGCCGGCCGCCAAGGCCAGGGTGCACAGATAAAGGAGAGCGGCGTTCTTCATGGCTCGTGATCAATCAGGCTTCAGTTGCTCAAAGTGCAATCTTCAGGACGGAGAGAGGCAAGGTCAAATTCGGACCGAACTTGCCCCGGCCGCAGGATGACACGGCGGCATCTTGGGAGACGGAACCGGTGCGCACCCAGGTGGCGGCAGATCAATCCCGGCTCCGGCGCGGCGTGCTACAAGGCCGCAGCCACGAAATCGCCCACCTCCGTGGTCGAACACCCCATCCGCCCCGCAGCCAGTGACTTGATGCGCGTGTTGATCACTCTCACCACGGCAGCTTCGATGGCCGCAGCGGCCTTCGTTTCGCCGAGAAAATCGAGCATCATCGCGCCGGCACTGATGGCGGCGATGGGGTTGATCACGTTTTGGCCGGTATATTTCGGCGCGCTGCCGCCCATGGGTTCGAACATCGAGGTGCCCTCGGGATTGATGTTGGCCCCGGCCGCCACTCCCAGCCCACCCTGAATCATTGCCGCCAGGTCAGTGATGATGTCACCGAACATGTTGTCGGTGACGATGACATCAAACCATTCAGGGTTCTTCACAAACCACATGCAGATGGCATCGACGTGCGCGTAGTCAGTCTTCACTGCGGGGTAGCCGGGTGCCAGCTCCTGGAACGCCCGCCACCACAGATCAAATGCGTAGGTGAGCACGTTCGTCTTGCCACACAGGGTCAACTGCGCGGTTCGTCCCGCCGCCACGTCCTCGGGCTTGAGGCCCTTCCACGGCCGGCCACCCCGCCGCCGCGCCGCCAGATCGAAGGCATACTTCAGGCACCGCTCGACGCCACGGCGCGTGTTGACCGATTCCTGAATGGCCACCTCGTGCGGCGTGCCCTTGAAGAGAAAGCCACCCGCTCCGGCGTAGAGCCCCTCGTTGTTCTCGCGCACCACGATGAAGTCGATGTCCTCCGGTCCCTTGTCGCGGATCGGGCAATCCTCCGCCCGGTAGAGCTTGACGGGGCGAAGGTTGATGTACTGCTCCAACTCAAAGCGCAGGCGCAGCAGGATACCCTTCTCCAGAATGCCCGGCTTCACCTGGGGATGGCCCACGGCGCCGAGGAAGATCGCCTTGAACCGGCGCAACTCGGCCACCGCCGAGTCCGGCAACACTTCACCCGTCCTGAGATAGCGCTCGCCGCCGAAATCGTAGTGGTGCCAGTTCAATTTGAAGCCGAACTTGGCGGCCGCGGCCTCGGCCACCTTCAACGCCTCGCGCGTCACTTCCGGCCCCGTCCCGTCGCCGCCGATCACCGCAATGTCGTAGCTGGTCATGTGGATGCCTTGCGTCTGCTCTCGTTGCCCGTGAAGGCCGGCATCCTAGGACTTCGCCAGGGGCTTTCAACCCGAAAACCCGGGATGGCACAACGCCGGGAAGCCGTCGTGCGCGAGAGCGACGCCGGCGGGAGGGCAACGAGCTTCCGCCACTGCCCGCACTTTCGGGTTGGCAACACCCTGGATTCGCCCTGCAATGGCCCCGATGAATCCGCCCCCACCTGCCCGCACCCTGGGGCGCACTCGGTTCGAGACGGAACTCCAGGTGCGCCCCGACGACATCGACATGAACCAGCATGTTCATGCCAGCCGCTACCAGGATTACGTCCTGGCCGCGCGCTACGAGCAGATGGCCCGCTGCTACAAAATGTCGATGGAGGAGTTCGCGCGCGCGGGTCTGGGCTGGTTCGTGAAAGTGGCCCATCTCGAATACAAGCGAGCCCTCGGCCTCGGTGAGCGATTCATCGTCCGCACCTGGGTGGACAACATCGGCCGGCAAACGGTCAAGGTCTGTTTTGAAATCGTCCGCCACCCCAACGGCAAACTCTGTTGCGACGGGTGGTTCGAATACACCCTGATCAATCTCCGGACCGGTCGTGCCGAACTCATCCCGGAATCGATTGCCACTCTCTATTCGATCTGAAGGCCCCCCGGGCGTCAGCGCGCCGTGTTTGCCCTTCCGCTGCGGGTAGCCAACTGCTACAACGCCCGCGCATGGCTGCTCCGCTGACGATCGGATTTCTGGGCGCCGGGAAAATGGCCTCCGCGCTCGCCAGGGGATTTCTCCGGGCCAACCTCACCACCCCGGCAACGCTTCATGCCAGCGACCCCGTCGAAGCCGCCCGCCTCGCCTTCGAGAAGGAGACGGGGGTCACCCCTGTGGCCGACAATCTCGCCGTTTGCCGCGCCGCCAACGTCCTCATACTGGCCGTGAAACCCGATCAGGTCAGCGCCGTCCTTGAGGAAATCAAGCCCGCCTGGACCGAGGAACATCTCTTGATCTCGATCGCGGCCGGCGTTCCGCTGGCACGTCTGCAGAGTGTGCTCGGGCCCTCGGCCCGACTGGTGCGCGTGATGCCGAACACCCCGGCTCTGGTGGGGGCCTCCGCCTCGGGCTACGCGCTGGGACCGGCCGCACGGCCGGACGATGGCGCCCTCGCTCAACGGTTGCTCGCGGCGGTGGGGCTGGCCGTACCGGTCAAGGAATCCCTCCTCGATGCCGTGACAGGACTGAGCGGCAGCGGCCCGGCCTACGTCTTTCTGATCATTGAGGCGCTCAGTGACGGCGGCGTGGCGGCGGGCCTCCCGCGCGATGTGGCGACGCGGCTTGCGGCGCAAACACTCCTCGGCGCCGCCCGATTGGTACTCGAAACCGGCCTGCATCCCGGCGCACTGAAGGACATGGTGACCAGCCCCGGCGGCACCACCATCGAGGGCGTGCACGAGCTGGAAAAGGGCGGTGTGCGCGCCGCCTTGATCAATGCCGTGCGCGCCGCCACGGACAAATCCCGCAAGCTTGGGCAGGGCTGATCTCCCCCGCCATGAACCTGCCGCCCCCCTCGCCCCAACAGGCCCGGATCATCTGGCTCGCCCTCACCGGCGTGGCGCTGGCCGTGGTACTGCTCCTGGTGGTGGTGTTGGTCTGGGGCCTGGGCAAAGTGTTCCAAATCCTGGGCCCGGTTCTTTGGCCGATCGCCATGGCCGGCGTGTTGGCCTACCTGCTGGATCCGATGGTCGATTTCTTTCAGAGCCGGGGAGTGCCGCGCACGCGGGCGATTCTGCTCGTCTTCGGCATGGCCGTGCTGGTCGCACTCGGGCTGCTGGGCAGCGTGGTGCCGCAGATGGTCGTCGAAACGCGGGAGTTGGCCGGCAAAGTCCCCACTTACGCGAGCAACGTTCAACGATGGCTCGACGACAAGATCAGCCACCCGCCGGAATTCTTGCGGCGACTGCTCGATGAACAGGGACGACCGGCCGCGACGACGAACCTGACCGCCCTGGCCGGCGGCGAGCCCTCCGCCGCTCCCGTGGAGGCCACCGGAACCGCCTCCACCAACGCGCCTGCCACCGGCCTCCTTGCGCGGGCTGTGGACAAGGATGCCCTGCAATCCGCGACTGGATTGCTGGCGCGGCTCCTGCCGCGCCTCGGCTCGTGGCTGTTCGGGCAGGTGTCCAAAATGGCCTCCTGGTTCGGGGTGCTGGCCGGTCTGGCCCTGGTGCCCGTTTATACCTTCTACTTTCTCGCGGAGAAGAGCGGCATCGCCTCCCGTTGGACGGACTACCTGCCCGTGTCCAACTCGGCCTTCAAGGATGAACTCGTCTTCGTGCTGCGCGCGATCAACGAGTACCTGATCGTGTTCTTCCGCGGCCAGGTGCTGGTGGCGGTGTGTGACGGCGTGCTCTACACGATCGGTTTCATTGCCATCGGCCTGCCCTATGCCGTGCTTCTGGGCGTGCTGGCCACGATCCTCACCATGATCCCCTTCCTCGGTGCCATCATCACGTGCGTGGCGGCACTGGTTATCGCCGTGGCGCAGTTCGGCGACTGGCTGCATCCCGCGCTGGTGCTCGCGGTCTTTGCCGTGGTGCAGACGCTGGAAGGGCTGGTGATCTCGCCGAAGATCATGGGCGACCGCGTCGGGCTGCACCCGCTGACAATCATCATCGCCGTGATGGTGGGAACCACCCTGCTGGGAGGCATTCTGGGCGGCTTGCTGGCCATCCCGCTCACGGCCGCGTTGCGCGTTCTCATGTTCCGCTACGTGTGGAAGCGGCCGGCGATTCCGAACCCGTGAGGCCCTCGGCCTGGAGCGACCGGTCAACGGGCAGCCGTACCGCTGGCCGGGCGCGGCTTACGGCTGCTCGCCGTCTTTGAGGAAGACGATCCGGGTGCCGCCGGTCTCGGGCGGTGTGAATTTCTCCAGCAGGCTGGGGGCAGCGGCCCGGGACGCGGAAGGAACGGCCGGAGCCGGCGCCACGCCCAGCGCCGAGCGCAGCGCGCCCTCGACGAGTTCGGCGCAGTGAATTTTCATGGGCGGCAGCGGGCCGAGTTCGCCGGCAAGTTCGGCCCCGGACATCTTGAGCGCCTCCTCGGGCGTCTTGCCCTTGATCAGTTCGGTGGCGAGGCTGGCCACGGCGATGGCGGTCTCGCACCCGAAAGACTGGAAGGTGGCCTGATCGATGACCTTCTTTCCGCTTTGCTCCTTGAACTTGATCCACAGGCGGAGCATCTCGCCACAACCGGCGTTGCCCACCGTGCCCACGGCGTCGGCGCCCTCAAGTTCGCCCATGTTCTTCGGATCGCGGAGGAGTTCGGCAACGCGCTCTTCAAGAGTCTTGTTCATCGGTTCAAGCGGGGCTGGCGGCGGCAGCGGGCGCGCCTTCCAGACGGTAGCGGGGGAGCTTCGAGTCCACTTCCCGGGCCCAGGCATCGATGCCCCCACGCAGGCAACGAACGCGGGTGAAACCGTGCCCGAGAAAAAACGCGGCTGCGTCCAGAGCCGTGCGGCCGGTGTGGTCGTAAATGACCAGCAACGCTTCGCGCGGCCAATGGCCGAGGATCTCCTTCATCGTCTCCTGGGACATGCGCGTGGCGCCCTCAAGACGGACGGCATCCCACTCTTCGCGTGTGCGAATGTCGAGCAGCCGGACCGTTTCGCCCCGGGCGCGGAGGTCGGCCAGTTCCCGGGGCGAGATCATCATCTTCTCATCCTCTTCGTGTGCGGTCTTCAGCGATTCGAGGACCGCCAAGGGATCCAGGTGGCCATTGCGGGCGCAGAGGTCGGCCAGCGTTTCATCCGGCCGGAAGGCGCAACTGCTGCAGCCGCCGATATGGTAGCGCTTGAACAGGGCGCGCTGCGCGCCCGGGTAGGCGGCGAGCACTTCCTGCATCGTGGACTGCGGGTGAACGGGCGGCATGCGCGTCGTTTCGTAGAACATCCACCCCGAGTGTTCCACCAACGAATCGTCCGAGGCAAGTGCGCGGACGAAGCCGGGGAACGCCCCCCGAACCCACCCTCGAGCAGCTTAGTTATCCGGGATGGCTTTCAGTTCCTCCGCGGTCCAGTTGACGCCCTTGTCGGCGGTGGCGTCGCGGATGGCCTTGACCTCGTCGGGTTTGACGAACGGGGCTTTGTTACCCCACTCATTGCGGATGTAGGAGAGCACGTCGGCCACCTGCTGGTCGCTCAACGCGTCGCGCCAGGGGAGCATCACGTTGTTGAATTGCGCGCCCTTGACTTCGATGGGGCCCGACAGGCCGTTGAGGACGATGCGAATGAGGCGGTCCGGTTTCGGAGCCAGCACCCACTCGGAAGCGG
>DATLZF010000167.1:0-7950 GCA_035574135.1 Candidatus Methylomirabilota bacterium | reverse complement strand
TTCACGCATGCCTCTGATCGCGTGACCACGCCGATGATACGCGAGGACGGCGTCTGGCGGCAGGTGTCGTGGGCGGAGGCCGTTGGCCGTGTGGCCGGGCTGTTGCGCCGGTTCCGGGACGAATCCGGGCCGGACAGCATCGGCGTGCTCGGCTCGGCGCGCGGCACGAACGAGGAGAATTACCTGGCGCAGAAGTTTGCCCGGGTCGTACTCGGCACGAACAACGTGGACTGTTGCGCCCGTGTCTGCCACGCGCCGACCGCAGCCGGAATGAAGCAAACCTTCGGCACCGGCGCGGCGACCAACTGCTTCGACGACATCGAGCGGGCGTCGCTGTTTCTGCTGTGCGGGTGCAATCCCACCGAGAACCACCCGATTGTGGGCGCGCGCATCCGGCAGGCCGTGCTGCGGGGAGCGCGGTTGATCGTGATCGACCCACGCGCGATCGAGCTGGCCGGGTTGGCCACGGTCCATCTGCCCCTGCGACCGGGCACGAATGTGCCGCTGCTGCACGCGCTGGCGCACGTCATCGTCCGCGAGAACCTCGCCGATCCGACGGCGCTGGCCGCGCGCGTGAGCGGGTGGGAGAGCTTCCGCGAGTTCATTGCCTCGTGGACGCCGGAGCGGGCGGCGGCGATCACCGGAGTGGCAGCGGAGCAAATCCGGCGGGCGGCCCGGCTCTACGCCACGGTGCGGCCCGCCATGTGTTTTCACGGCCTGGGCGTGACCGAGCATCTTCAGGGCACCGAGGGGGTGATGTGTCTGGTGAACCTGGCCCTGCTCACCGGTAACTTCGGCCGTCCCGGCGCGGGGGTGAATCCGCTTCGCGGGCAGAACAATGTTCAAGGTGCCGCCCACATGGGTTGCGAGCCGGATCATCTCACCGGCTTTGTTCCCGTGGAACAGGGCCGGACCGACTTTGGTGAGCTGTGGCAGGCACCGGTGCCCGGAGCGCGGGGCATGAACCTGATGGAGATGATGGATGCGGCCGCAGCGGGAAGACTGCGGGCACTCTGGGCCATCGGCTACGATGTGGCCTTGACGAATCCCAACGCCGCCGCCACTCGTGCCGCGCTGGCCAGGCTCGAGTTGGTGGTGGTGCAGGACCTGTTCCTCAATGAACTGGCGCGTGACTTCGGTCACGTCTTTCTCCCGGCGTGTTCGTCGTTCGAGCGGGACGGCACCTTCATGAACTCCGAACGGAGGGTGCAACGAGTGCGGCGCGTGCTCGAGCCGGCAGGGGAAGCCAAGCCGGACTGGGAAATCATCTGCGCCGTGGCCGCTGCCATGGGTTGGGGGAAGCAGTTCGCCTTCCGATCCGCCGAGGAAATCTGGAACGAGGTGCGTGCCGTCTGGCGTGCGGGCGCGGGCATCTCCTACGCCCGCCTTGAGCACGGCGGCCTCCAGTGGCCGTGCCCGACGGAGGATCACCCCGGCACGCCCATTCTGCATCGCGAAACCTTTCCGCACGGGCCGCAGGCGGCGCTGCAATGCGTCGAGTTCATCGCCACCGACGAGACGCTGACGGACGAGTTCCCGTTCCTCCTGACGACGGGCCGAACGCTGTATCAGTTCAACGCCGGCACGATGACCGGCCGCACGCCCAACGCTCGCCTGCGTGTGTCGGACACGCTGGACGTGGCGCCGGAGGACGCGCGGCGCCTGGGGCTCCGGGACGCTGAACGGGTACGCGTTCGCAGCCGGCACGGGACGGCGGCGTTGCCGGTGCGAATTGATCCGCGGGTCAAGCCGGGCGAACTGTTCGCCTCGTTCCATGACGTCGAAACGTTCGTGAACCGCCTGACCGGCCCGCACCGGGACCGGTGCGTCATGACGCCGGAATACAAGGTCGTGGCGGTGCGGGTGGAGCCGGATGCATGACGCGGATGGCTCGGGCCTTCGGCTTGGGTGGCCATGTGCCGTGGGAGATGCCGGAGCGGGTGGAGAAGGCGGGCACGACGACGGCGCGGTCGCTGCATTGGTCGCCGGCACCAACGGTCTCACCGACCGGCGGCCGGCGCGGGCTCCCGGAGAGCCCCGGCCTTGATCCACGCCTCGGTGAACGCCGCGTGTTTCATGCTCTTGCCGCCCTCGACGAAGTAGCTGTACACGGCGTGCAAACGTCCATCGCGGCCCTGGATGATCGCAGGGTAATGGAACTGGCCGCCGGGCTGGTTTTCCAGGTGCCGGGTCCATCGCCAGGTCCGGCCCTCGTCGTCCGAAAGCGACACGGCCAGGCTGTGCCGTCCGGTCACGGTGTCGTTGTAAATCAGCGCCCAGTGGCCGTTGGCCAGTCGCACGGCGTCGAGTCCGGAGCCGGGATTGGGGAGGTCGGCGACGCCGACGGCGCTCCAGGTCATACCTTCGTCCCGGGACTCGGCCACGCGGATGCGGTCGAGCGGGCCGTTCTCGCGCATGTAGGCGACGAGCGAGCCGTCGGCGCGCTGCAGCACGGCGGGCTGGATGTTGCCAAGGCCGGCGAGCGCCCGGCTGGCGAACCAGGTCGCGCCGCCATCGTCGCTGAGGGCCATGATGGAGACGCTGAAGGTGTCCGAATAAAGGGGCAGCACAATGCGGCCCGAGCGCAAGACCGTGGGCTTGCAGCGCGGTTGCCAGCCGAGGCGCTGAGCCAGCTTGTTGGTGAGTGCTTCCTGAAGCTCCGCGAACCGGTTGGTCAGCGCAGCCGGGGCGGCCGTGGATCGCAGCCGGCCATCGAGCGCCTGCCGCAGGTCGTCGGCGAAGCCCTCCGGTTTGAGGAGAATGATGCCCTGCCAGCTCCATCGGGGAGCACCGGAGCCGTCGCAGCGTTCCGCCACGCGATAACTGGTGATGCAGGATTCCCAGGTGTTCGCCAGCACGATGGGCCAGAAGAGCCAGAGCCGCCGCCGTGCGTCGAGAAACAGGGCGGTGTTGCCGTCTGGGAAGCCGGGCGTGTCCACCATCACAAAGGGTTCGCTCCACTGTTTTCGGCCCTTGGGTCGTCGGGCGCCATACACCGCCACGTCGTCCGCCTTGCGTTCACCCGAGCCGCGATACCACGACACGAGCAGGTCGCCGTTGGGACACTCCACAATGCCCGGTGCGTGGTTGTGCTGCGGGTGCAGCGGAAAGATGAGTGCCGTCTCGAACTCGGGAACCGCTCTGGCCGACACGGCAGAACCAGCCGAAGCGCAGAGAATCACCACCGCCCCAAGCCCGTTCAGAATCGCTCGTGGAACCATCAAGTCAGTCTCCCAAGTTTGCTGTGACATGGCAATGCGCGGCGGCGCATGGCGACGGCCGTCCGGAAAGTCGCTTCCCGAACCCGCCCTCGAAGGCGCCTGCCGCTCCCTCGGCCTGCGGCCCCTGCGCCGTTTGGAGATTGGTGGTTGAAGTTCCTGCAAATCCTTGTAAGGTCGCCGCCGATTTCGGGTTAAATCCTTCAATGATTGATGCGACCAGCATCGGGTGGCCGGCAACATGCCGGCTGGCTTTGGCCCCGGCGTGCCGTGCGTCGCATCGAATGTGCCGCCGGTGCCGACATGGACCCCTTCGCCGATGACCTCATTCCCACGCGGCAGAGCTTGTTGAACCGGCTCAAGGACTGGGGGGACGACGACAGTTGGCGTCGTTTTTTCGACACGTACTGGCGATTGATTTACAGCTTCAGCGTGAAGCGCGGTCTGGCCCACGCGGAGGCGGAGGAAGTAGTGCAGGAAACCGTCCTGGCCGTGGCCCGGAACATTGGCAAGTTCCACTACCAGCCGGAAGTCTGCGCCTTCAAGACCTGGCTGCTCCACGTCACCCGGTCAAAAATCGCCAACCAGTATGCCAGGCGCGCCCGGCAGCCGAAGCTGATCGAATCCGATGCGGATGCTTCGGACGGCACATCCTTCTTGAATCGCCTGCCCGATGCCCGTCAGGAGGAACAGGCCGAACGCGCCTGGGACGAGGAATGGCGGAAGAACCTCATGGAAGCCGCCATGGCCCGCGTCAAACAGCGCGTCTCCATCGAGCAGTACCAGATGTTCGATCTGTTCGTGCTCAAGCAATGGCCGGCGCGGGAAGTGGCCAGGACGCTCGGCGTGACCCTGGCGCACGTTTACGTGGCCAAACACCGCGTCTCGAAATTGATCCGCAAGGAGGTCTCAGCTCTGGAGGCGCGAGGCGTGTGACGAAGCGATGCAGCTCGCGCAGTGATTGGGTGTCATGCACGGGAAAGGCAGGTGGAGCGGTTCGGTGGAGGGGATTGTGCTCGGGGTGATGTCGGGCACGAGCCTGGGTAGCGTCGATTACGCGTTGTGCCGGATCGGTGGCAACGATGGGGTGACGTTGGAAGACCTGTGGACAGCGACCTTTCCGCCGGTGCTGGAGGCACGGTTGCAGGCTGCGGCCCGCGGCGACGCGAGCACCCATCAACTCGCTCAACTCCATCATGACCTGGGCCGGTTTTATGCGACACACGCGCGCAAAGCGGGCCGTGCCCGCCTTCCTCTGCGGGGGGCGGGCCTGCATGGCCTGACGGTGTTCCACAACCCGGATCGCAAACGGCCCGCGACACTGCAAATCGGCGAGCCGGCGTATCTGGCGAGGGCGCTCGGGGTGCCGGTGGTCAACAATTTTCGCGCGGCGGATCTCGCGGTGGGAGGGCAGGGTGCACCGCTGGCCACGGGGTTTCACGTGTGCCTGTTCGGTCGGCGCGGCGCGCACGTTTGTGTGAACAACCTGGGCGGCATCAGCAACGTGACCTCCATCGACAGACGGCGCGGCCGGACGCCGCGGGTGTTGGCATTCGACACCGGACCGGCCAACGTGCTGCTCGACCTTGCCATGCGGCATTTCACTGCCGGCCGCCAGACGTATGACCGCGGCGGCTGCTGGGCGGCGACCGGGCAGGTGAACGAAACGTTGTTGAGCGAGTGGTTGCGGCATCCTTTCTTCGCCCGGCGTCCGCCGAAGAGCACCGGCCGGGAGGTGTTTGGAGAGCCGTTTCTGGCCCGGGTGCTGCGGGAGGCGCGAGCAGAGCGGCTGTCGCCCCGCGGCACGGTGGCCACATTGACAGCTTTCACGGCGCGTTCGCTCGCCCTCAATTACCGCAGGCATCTGCCCGCGGCGCCGGATCAGGTGATTCTCACCGGCGGCGGCGCGGAGAACCCGACCTTGGTCGCGGCGATCAGGCGGGCCCTGAGCGAGGGGGGCAAGCCGACGCGCGTGTGCACCAGTGCCGAACTGGGCTGGCCCTCGCAGGCGATTGAGCCGGCCGCGTTTGCCTGGCTGGCCTGGCGCAGGTTACGTGGGCGGTCCGGCCACCTGCCGGAGACCACCGGCGCCGAACGGGCCGTGCTCCTGGGCCAAGTCACGGAGCTCTGATCGCTCGGAGCCGACTGGGTTGAGGCTGGGGCGCGTGGTCGGCGAACGGCGCGGTTCTCGACTCTCTTCGGGGCCGGATTCGGCAAATCAGCCTGCCAAGAGGCGGCGCAACGCGGCGCACAGCTCGGGATGTCGGAACGCAAAGCCGGCGGCCTGCAGCCGGGTCGGTACCGCCCGCGTACTGGCCAGCAGGGTCTGATCGGCCATCTCTCCGAAGACAAGGCGCAGGCTCCACGCCGGTGCCGGCAATATGGCGGGTCGTCGCACGGCAGCGGCGAGGGCGCGGGTGAATTCGGAATTGGTCACGGGCGCGGGCGCCACCACGTTCAAGGGCCCGGCCAGGGCGCCGTCGGTCAGAGCCCGGCGGATGACACCCAAGGCATCGTCGAGGCTGATCCACGCCCACCACTGGCGCCCGGAACCAATGCGGCCGCCCAGGCCGAGTCGAAACAGGGGGAGCATCCGCGCCAGGGCTCCGCCCCGGGCGTCAAGCACGATGCCAAAACGCAGATGGACGACGCGAAGGCCGACCGCCCGAGCCGGGGCGGCCGCGCCTTCCCAATCGCGACAGAGATCGGCCAGGAAACCCGTTCCTGCCGGACTGTCTTCGTCCACGGTTTCCTCGCTACGGTCTCCGTAGTAGCCGACGGCGGAAGCGCAGATCAGCGTGCCGGGCCGCGGCTCCCTCGCCGCGAGCCACTCGCAGAGCCGTCGGGTCAGTTCGACCCGACTGGAGCGCAGCGCGGCTTTTCGCTCCGGCGTCCAGCGCCCGGCAATGCTTTGACCGGCGAGATGGATCACGGCCGCGAAGGGGCCGGGCGCCGGCGAGGGCGTCGCAGCCGTGGTTTCGAGGAAGGAGGCGAGATCGCGTCCAAGCCCGACCACCTCGTGGCCCTCGGCGGACAACGATGCTGCGAGGGCGGAGCCGATGAAACCGGTGGCCCCCGTAAGGAGAATCTTCATGCCCGGGGTGATCGCGGTTGAGCGCGCAGTGGGCTGTGGACTGGCGTGCGAACCATACTCAGAGGCCCGCTGCGGTTGAGGTGGGGAACAAGTCAAGGCAGATGAGTTCGCGTCCGTCCCGGACGTAGAGCTTGTCCCGAGCCCAAGCCGGGTGGCTCCAGGTGTTACCGCAGACCTGCAGCCGGCCAAGCTCCACGTACCGTTGCGGATTTGGCTCCAGCAAGAGCAGTTGTCCATCTTCGGTAAGCACCAGCAGCGTTTTGCCGAACGAGATGGTGGCGGCGTAATCACGCCTGCCCTGGCCAAAGCCGGGCTGCGCCCACTTCAATTGCCCGGTGGCGGCATCGACGCAGACGTAGTCGCGGTTCGCACCTTGGGAGTAGAGGTGTCCCCCGACGAGCACGGGGGTGGCCAGGTTGATTTTCAGGCCCCGGTTGGTCCAGACCTCCGTGGCCTCGAACCCCCGCGGGGTTTTGGAGATCTTGAAGCAGACCAGGCCGATGGTGTGCGAGTTGACCGCCACGTGGTCGCCGAAGACGACCGGCGAGGCGGCATGACGCTTGGCCTGGGTGACGAGCGGCACGCGCCAGAGAATCTCGCCGGTTTCGAGGTGCGCCCCAAGGAGCGCATCGGCCGTGAAGGCGACCACTTGCTTCGTGCCGGCCAGCGTGGCCACCATGAGCGACGAGTAAGCGGCTTCGTCATGTCCGGATTTCCAGAGCACCCGGCCGGTGAGTTTGTCGAAGCAAACGAGACTTGCGCCGTTGGTACTGCCAACGGGCAGGATGAGCCGCGAGCCGGCGATGACGGCCGAGCCGTTGTTGCCGCGTCGCGACGCTGTGCCCTCGCGGGCCTTGCTGCCGAGGAATTTCACGCCAAACTGTTTTTCGTAGCTGGCGGTCCACACCGCCCGGCCATCGTCCAGGCGCAGGCAGGCGAACTCGCCGTTGCAGGCCAGGGCGTAAACGTGTTCGCCGTCAATGATCGGAGTGGAACGCGGCCCCTGACCCCACTCGTCGCCCACCATGTCCGCATACGGGGTTTGCCAGAGTTCCCGGCCGGTGTCGGCATCAAGGGCATGGGCGACCTCCTTACCGTTCTGGCCATCGAGATAAACCAGCTTGCCCTGCGCCACCACCGGCGACGAAAAGCCGCCGCCGATGGGCCGTTTCCACACCGGCTTCAATTCGGTGGGCAGGACGGACGGAACGCGGCTGGTGGCCGCCGCCAGGCCGTCGCGCGCGGGCCCGCGCCATTGCGGCCAGTCGCCCGCACCGTGGACTGCGCTCGCCGCGGTGGTGGCCAGGATCAGGAGCAGGATGGGCGCCTGGCACCTTCGCCTGCCGGGGGCGGAGTCGTGCGGAAGGTCGAACGAACGGGATATCATGGATCGACTTTCCCGCAACGGATCCGGCCCGACAACGGGAATCTTCCTTGGTGAGAACCCGACAATGTCAACCACATGGCCGTTGAGCTCAGGGATCGTGCAGGAACCGTGCGCCGTTCTCCGGACGTGAGGTGAACAGCGTGGCATCGAGACCGATCTTCTCGTGATAGGCCGCGCCGATATGGCGTACGATGGCCTCGACGGCTTCGGTCTTGACCAGGCTGACTGTACAGCCGCCGAATCCGCCGCCG
>DATLZF010000166.1:0-2205 GCA_035574135.1 Candidatus Methylomirabilota bacterium | reverse complement strand
GTGCCCCACCAACTGCTCGATCCGTTCGTCGCTGTGACTCGGATCGTGGTGAAACAAGTAGAGGTGCTTGATTCCCGCCTGCAACGCCAGCGCCACGGCGTCATCCACGCACCCGTGCCCCCAGCCCACGTGATTCTTGTACTCGTCGCGGTCGTATTGAGCATCGATGATGAGAACTTCGGCGCTCCGAATGAACTCCTGCATCTTGCGGTCTTCCGCCCGCGCAAAGTCCAGGGCTTCCTCCTTGTGGAACAACTGCGTGTCCGGCTGCGCCCGCAGCCGGTAAAAGGGTTCGTTGTCGGGCAGATAGGCGATGCTCCCCGCGCTGGTGAAGAGGCGATAGCCCACGCATACGCCCGGGTGGTTCATGAACGCGGCCTTCACTTTCACCGGTCCAATGTTGAACTCCATCTCCTTGAGTTCCTCGATGACGATGTGGCCGGGCAGCTCGGACAAGCCGATTGGGAAGTAGGGACTCTCCATCTGGCTGGAGAAGATGCCGGCCAAACCCTCCCGGGCACCTTCGTAGCCCAGGATGCGAATCTGGTTCTTGGGATCGTATGCCGGCGCAAAGAACGGAAAGCCCTGCACGTGGTCCCAATGCGTGTGGGTGATCAGCAGCGTCAGATCGAGGGGCTGCCCGGCAAACTCCCGCGCCAGCGCCTGGCCCAACGGCCGGATACCCGTGCCCGAATCGAGGATGATGATCTCGCCGTCGGCCCGCACCTCAACACACGAGGTGTTGCCTCCGTAGCGGGCGGTGTCCGGCCCGGGAGTTGGAATCGATCCGCGAACTCCCCAGAACCGGACGGAGACGACGGAAGGGGGAGTCGCCTTCCGCCGACTGGCCGGCGCCGCGCCGGCGGTCCCGGTCATCCGATCCAGCAACGCCACCAACTCGGCCGGGTTGATGGGTTTCAACAGAAACTCGTCCGCCCCCGCCTCGAACGCGCTTTGCTGGGTGGTGGGGTAACCCTTGCCCGAGATGGCCACGATGAACGCTTCCCGGAGCGCGCCGTCATTGCGAATGGCGCTGCACACTTGAAATCCGTTGGTCCGCGGCATCAACAGATCGCACAACACCGCCGCCGGCCGGTGTTCGCGAGCCATGCGCAGACCGGCGTCGCCGTCCGCCGCCTCGAAGACCCGCCACCCCTGCTGCTTGAGGTAAAGCCCGAGCACGGACCGAAAGTCGTGATCGTCGTCAATGATGAGAACCGTCTTCATTTGTGGGTCCATCGGTGCCGCTCCGGCTCGGTCAAACAAACTGGCGCTTCGCAGGCCGTTCGTCGTCGCTGGTGCGCAAACCAGATAGCTCAACGGCGGCCAAAGATAAACGTCAAAATAGCAGACCCACGATGGTGGCCGTGAGATAGCTCGCCAGCAAGCCGCCCACCATCGCCCTCCACCCCATGCTGGCCAGTTCCCCCCGGCGGGCGGGCACGAGAGAACCGATCCCGCCCACCTGGATGGCGATGCTGCTGAAGTTCGCAAAACCGCACAGAGCATACGTCGCCAGCACGAAGCTGCGCCCCTCCAGCGTGCCCGCCGCGCCGGTCAGGGTCAGGTAACCGATGAATTCGTTCAACACGATGCGCTCACCCAGGGCCTGCCCGACCAACGCGCAATCCCGCGCCGGCACGCCCATCAACCACGCGAACGGCCAGTTCAACCAACCCAGCAATCGTTGGAGCGTCACCGGTTCAGCCACGCCGACGAGCCCCTGAGCCCAACCGAACAGGAAGTTCACCAAAGCCACCACGGCCACAAAGGCGATCAGCATCCCGATCACGTTCAAGGCCAGCATCAGTCCATCCCCGGCGCCCCGGCACAACGCGTCGATGCTGTTTTGCGTTGTGCGCTCCACCGGCGCGGGCGCGCCCCCCGCCGTCTCGCTCACCTCGGTTTCCGGCAGCATGATCTTGCTGACCAGCAACGCCGCCGGGGCGCTGAGCACCGACGCCGTCAACAGGTGGCCGGCCATGTCCTCAAACCCGGCCCGCACTCCCATCTGCACGTACACCGCCGCCACGCCGCCGGCGATGGTGGCCATGCCTCCGGTCATCAGGCACAGCAACTCACTCCGCGTCATCCGCGCGATGTAGGGCTTGATGACCAGAGGCGCCTCGGTTTGGCCCATGAAAATGTTTGCCGCCGCCGCGAGCGTCTCGCTGCCGCTCGTGCCCATGATCCGGCGCATCCCCC
>DATLZF010000165.1:0-8426 GCA_035574135.1 Candidatus Methylomirabilota bacterium | reverse complement strand
CGTTGCTCGGCGCTTTGCTGCGGCGCGGCCTGGCTCTGGGTCTCGTAGCGGTCCTCGGACTGCTTGAGGTCCAACTGGTCGAGTTGCCCCTGGTTCTGTCCCGCCTGCCCCTGCCGGCCCCGGCTGCGACTGCGGGACACGAGGTACTCGTGCTGGGAGAGCTTGAGCAACGCCTGATAAGCGGCCTGCTCGGCCTGGAGCGCGGGGGGAAGGGACGCCGTCGATTGGATCGCGCTGACGAGGTGCTTGAGGGCCTTGTCCATCGCCTCGGTGACGCTTTCGAGCAGCACCTGTGCGCGCGGGTCCTGCGTCATGGATTGCATCGCCTCCGCCTGGGCGAGGGCCTGTTCCTGCGAGTCGGCCACGACGCGGGCATCCTCCTTGTAGCTGGCGGAGGGTTCGGCCCCGGTTTCCTGGCGCTGGAGCTTCCAGGTGGCGTTGATGATTTCCTTCTGCAATTCGGCCAGGCGCGTGGCCTGGTTGCCGCCGCCCTGCTGCTCCTCGCCTTCGCTCTGCTGGCCGGGGCCTTCGCGGAAAATCTCGTCCAACGCCCGCACCTCGGCGAAGAACATGTCGCTGGCGCTGCGCCGTAACTGCCCGTCGGGACCCACGTCCTCGGCCCAGAGGTAATAGGAAATGAGTTGGTCCGGTACCAGTTTGAGGGTTTCGAGGCTCAGCAGATGACCGAAAGTCTTCTTCTCGCCGGGCGCTGCATTGGTGCCGAGGCGCAGCTCGACCGTCTCGCTGCCAGCCACCGTGTAGGCCAGCCCGTAGCCCCGCAGCCCGAAGTCATCCCAGGCTTCGCCCTGGAAATTCATCTCCTCGATCGGAGATACCTTCTGGTCGCCGCGCGGGGCGAGGAATTTGAGCTCGGGCTTGCGGTTCTTGAGGGCTTCGAGGACGAACTGTGCCGGCACCTTGTTGGTGCGGCCGTCGGCATCGACGAGGTGCAATTCATAGGTCTGGCTGGCCGTGAGCGCGAAGTCCCGCAATGCCACCTGGGGTTTGTTCGTCTCGACCACCAGGGGCACCACCGACTTGTCCTTGCCCACCAGCCGCGCCGAAACCACCGGCTTGTTCAACTCCATCACCAGTTCGAGTTGCGATCCCTCGACCGCGCTCACGCGCCGCGTGTTCTCGATGGTCTTCTTCGCCAGGCCCGTGTAGTCGGGAAACTCAAGGTGCGCGTCGGCGCGCTTGAGCGACGGATGCTCGAAGACGCGCAGGTGGAAATCCTCGCTCTGGGTGCCCGCGTAGGCCACGCGATAGGTGAGGTTGCTCGACACTTCGGTCAGGCTCCCGCCGAACACCGGATCATCCAGGCTTTTCACCATGGGCAGGCGTTGCAGTTCATTGCTGCCCGTGCCGATTACCAGCGTGACTTCGCCCGGCACCGCGCCCTCGAAGCGGGCCGTGATGATCACGCCGCTGCCGCGCTCCACCTCGGCATCGCCCGGTTGCACGGTCACAGCGGTGCCCCGGAAGAGGCTCGCCCGCAGGCCGGGTCCGGCCGGCGCGGTCCACAGGCTCCAGAGCACGGCGCCAAACCCCGCCGCCACGGTCAGCCACGCCCCCCGCAGCGCCCAAATCCGGAAGGCCGGGACGGCATCGAGCCACTGGTGCCGCGCGCTTTGGGCAATGGCTTCGTCCACGACGCGCTGCTGGAGATAATCCAGCCGGCCCGTGGCCGGATTGGGGCGTTGCTCGACGGCCGTGAGCAGCAAGGCATGGAGTTCGGGATGCTGCCGCTCAATCCGGCGCGCGATTTCGCGGTAGTCCGGCGACCACGCGGCGTTGCGGAACCACACAGCCACCGTGACGACCAAGGCCGCCAACACCAGGACGGGCGCCACCACGGCGGCACCGATGCCAAAGAGATGCTTGAGCCCGATGAAGCCGAGCCCGACGAGAGCGACGCCACCCCATCCCAGAATCCACCCGCGCCAGCGCCGCCAGCAACGGTGGCGGCGCACCACCGGGTCCAGTTGCTTCTCCAACAGTGGCTCGATCATAAGAGATGAATTCCGACCGCGGTCCTCGTCTCTTCTACACGCCGGGCGGAGAAAAGCAATCGACGATTCGGCGCGGGGTGATGAACCTCTATCACTGCGATGCGGATGGAGTTGACGATGCGAGCGGGCCAAGGCGGCACGTTGAGGGGGAATCGCAGCAAGTCCTGGTTGTGGGGGATTACCCGATGCGGTTTGGGCCGACGTTCACGGTTTTTCTCGGGGGGCCGGCTCCGCCCAGGGCAAAGCCTCGCCGGGTTGGGGATCGGGGTGCGTCGCAGCGGGGGGGAACTCACTCGCTGGCGGCCACGAGCCGGAGGCGGCTCGACCCAGAGCGTCTGCCACGAGAGCGCCGGGTCGCCGTGGCCGTTGAGCGCCGCGCCCTCGAAACGTTGGCCCGTCACCGCCAGTGGAGTGTCATCGAAGAACGCCTCGCGACTGTCCGTCGGAGAGGTCGCCGCCGGACATCGGTGTTGGCGACGAACTGGCGTTTGGGCCGGGGTTCTTCTTCGAGCCGGCGGGCGTGCGTTTTCAGACCCACACGCCCGGAAAACAATTGACCCCCTTCGCTGGCTTTTGGCTCCCTCGCAAGGATTGGGGCGATCGAGGTGGTGGTCGCCATTCTTGAGACGGGAGCGCCTATCGGGCCGAAGTCCCGCCCGGAGACGGTGGCCCTTGCTGCGACCCGCCAGCGGAAAGCTTGGAACCCTGAACACAAGCTCTCACGGCGCCCGGATCAACCCCCGGGGGCCTGCCAGTCCATCCCTGTGGCGTCGCCGGCCGGCGTGCCGCACTTGACCGCAAACGCTCTGTGTCCAATACTGGCAGCGTTGGCTGGTCTGGGGGCGTACTGGTTTCGACCATGAAGACGCGCCAGAGGCGGCATGCCGAGGATGGTCCGTTGGCCTCGTTAATCATCGGACCAAACAAAAAAAGCTAACGAAGAATTGGCTCTCGCGGCCTAAGCGCCGCGACGTTCGCACCGCACACCTGCTCGGGTGACGAACGCAACAGCAGGTTAGGCGAAGCGCGGGGACAGCGCGCGCGGCTGCCGAAACCTTTCCATGCTGACTAAGCGGCGGGATTCGAGTTCGGGCGCCATCCCGCGGCCGACAACTCTCCCCGGACTAAGCATGTAGTCGCGACTGGTTCGTTTGCGTGGGACGCGGGTTCAACTCCCGCCGCCTCCACCAGTTTTGGAGAGGGCGTCCGGCCTGTAGCGGTGCGTTCAACAGGGAAAGTGGTGACGGCAGCACTGGCGGGGCCTGCGGTCACAAGCGCTGAAAAGGAGGCGGACACCACGGTTGCGCGCCGTGGTGCGTGCACTCACATCGAGCGGATGGGCGGTGCGCTTCCTCCCCCGGTCAGGCGCCGGTAACCGTCCGCGCGTGAGGCGGGCAGCCCACCGACGGTGCCTTGCCCGGCGCAAGTGTGCACAGGATCTGTCATCGTTCGGCTTCCAACCCGGGCCACGGAAATGGTGCGGGCGTCGGACAACTGCCATGAGTGCCACACATCGGGGGCATTGCGGGACGGAGAGTGACGCCCGCGATGCGAGGCGCACTCGCCCAGGCAGACCCAGTGAGCGCCGACCGCGCTGCTGTCGAGGGTTGGTGTCTCCAATGGCCCTTGGCCGGGCTCAGGCAACGGGCCGGGACGACGGGTGCCGCGGTCAATGGTGGCAGGTGCAGGCGTACTCGGGACGCTTGCATCCGCCGCAGATGTACAGGTCCAGCTTGAAGCGCAGGTTGAGCGGCCGGGCTTCGGGGGTCTGCTTGAACTGTACGATGACGTTGTAGCCGTCGCCTTCCGGGAGCTTCGTCTGGCTGACAAGCCGGTCACCTCGCTTCTCGAACTGGATCGTCGTCTTGCCACCCTTCGCGTCGGCGGTGACGGTGACGCTCTGCGTGGTGGCGGCGACCGGTTTCATCTCGTCGTTGTAGAAGTGGATGGTCACGCTGCGGTCCTTCTCGACCACGAACTCGGCCTGCGGCGTGGTCTTTTCGAGCAGGCGTCCGCCCTGGGGCGCGGTCTTGTGCGGATGATCGTGCTTTTGCGCGGCGGTTGCGGTGAGCGATCCGACGCAGAGGGCGACGGCGAGGGTGAGGGTAGAAAGGTTCGTTTTCATGTTCGTTTGTGGGAGCCAGGTCGCGGAGGCTCATCTGTTCATCGGATTTGTGGGTTGTGGGGTTGAAGCGGCCTCCCGTTGGCCGTGCTACACCGAGTTTCGAGCCACTCATACAGCGTCGGGAGCAGTACCAGCGTGAGGAAGGTGGACGAGAGGATGCCGCCGATGACGACGGTGGCCAGCGGCCGTTGCACCTCCGCGCCCGCGCCGGTCGCGATGGCCATCGGCACAAAGCCCAGGCTGGCCACAAGGGCGGTCATCAGCTTCGGGCGCAGCCGCAGCAGCGAGCCGTCCCACACGGCGGCGCGCAGGTCGGCGCCGCGCTCGCGGAGCTGGTTGAAGAAGGTGACGATCATCAGGCCGTTGAGCACGGCGATGCCGCTCAAGGCAATGAATCCCACGGCGGCGCTGATGCTGAACGGCAGCCCGCGCAGCCACAGGGCGAAGACGCCGCCGGTCATCGCCAGCGGCACGCAGAGGCTGATGAGCAACGTCTGGCGCACGCTGCGGAAGGTGAACCAGATGAGGGTGAGGATCAACGCCAGTGCCACCGGCACCACCACCATCAGGCGTCGCTTGGCTTCGATGAGGTTTCGAAACTGACCGCCAAACTCAAGGGCGTAGCCGGGCGGAAGTTCCAGTCCGGCGGCCAACGTGTGCTCCGCCTCGCGCACGAAGCTGTCAGTGTCGCGTCCGCGCAGGTTCACGAGTACGGCGGCGCGGCGCTGGCCGTACTCGCGCGTGATGGCGGCGACGGTTTCGCCCATGCGCAACTCGGCCACGTTGCCCAGCGGCAGCAGCCCAGCCTCGCCCACGCGCACGGGCAGGCGCTGCAATTCGTCCACCCGGTTGCGGGTGGGTTCGGCCAGCCGCACCACCACGGGCGAACGGCGGTTGCCCTCGATGATCGTGCCCAGTTCCAGGCCCGCCAGCGCGTGATGCACCACGGCGTTGATCTCCGCGGCGTGCAGGTTGTAACGGCTCATCACGTCGCGGCGCGGAATGATTTCGAGCAAGGGCGTCTTGCCGAGCGCGTCGAACTGCACGTCCGCCGCGCCGGGAATCTTCTCCAGCATCTCCTTCGCCCTGGTTCCCAGCTCGCGCATCACGTCGAAGTCATCGCCGACGATCTTCACCGCCAGGTCGGCGCGGGTACCCTCGAGGATTTCGTTGAAGCGCATCTCGATGGGCTGGCTGAAGAGGTGCGCTTCGCCGGGGATGTGCAGGCCCAGCTCGCGCGTCATCAGGTCGGCCAGTTGGTCCTTGGTGATGCGACGGCCGTTGACCTTGCGCCACTCGCTGCGCGGGCGCAGCATCATGTAGGTGTCGGCCACGTTCACGCCCATCGGGTCGGTGGCAATTTCCGCCGTGCCCAGGCGCGCGAAGGTGTAAAGCACCTCGGGGAACTTTTCCAACAGCACCTTCTCGCCGCGCTTCTGCATCTCGAGGCTGGCGTCGAGGCCGATGCTGGTGACGCGGATGAAGTGCGTGGCGAAGGAGCCTTCGTCCAGTTGCGGCACGAACTCCGCGCCCAGCCGCGGATAGATTGCCGCCGCCAGGGCGCACACCCCGACGGCCACCACCACCACCACCCGGCGAAAACGCAGCGCCAACGCGAGCACCGGGCGATAGAGAACCTTCGTGGTGCGCACGAGCCAGGTGTCCTCCGCGTCGCAGCCCGGGGTGTGAGGCGGGAGAGCAGAAGGCGCGGTGGCTGGCGCCTCTGCCTTCCCCTCCCTCCCTTCTCCCTTCTCCCCTTTTGATAGCCACGCCACACACAGCGCCGGCATCAGCGTCAGCGCGATGGCCAGCGAACCGACCAGCGCGAAGATCACCGTGATGGCCATCGGCCGGAACATCTTCCCCTCGATGCCCGTGAGCGCGAGGATGGGCACATACACCACCGTGATGATGAGCACGCCGAAGAACATCGGGTTCACCACCTCCTTCGCGCTGGTCAGCACGCCCTCGACGCGCTCGGCCAGGGAGAGTCCGCGGCCCAGCGCGCGCCGCCGCTCGGCGAGATGCCGGAGAATGTTCTCCACCATCACCACCGAGCCATCGACGATGAGGCCGAAATCAATCGCGCCGAGACTCATCAGGTTCCCGCTCACGCGGCCCTGCACCATTCCGGTGATGGCAAAGAGCATGGACAACGGAATTGCCAGCGCGACGATGACCGCCGCGCGCCAGTTGCCGAGCAGCAGAAACAGGATCACCACCACCAGCACCGCGCCCTCGAACAGGTTCGTCTGGACCGTCCGCAGGGTGTCCTCGACGAGCACCGTGCGGTCATAGACGGGCTTGATGGCGACACCGGGGGGTAGCTTGGCCTGGATTTCCTTGAGGCGTTCGCCGACGCGCCGGGCGACGACGCGGCTGTTCTCACCCGCGAGCATGAGCGCCGCGCCGAGGACGACCTCCTCGCCGTTGTAGGTGGCCGCGCCGGTGCGCACGGCCTTGCCGATGGCCACGTCCGCCACGTCGCGCACGAGGATGGGCGCAACACCCGAGCCGAACTTGAGCGGCAGGCTCGCGATTTCCTCCGCCGATTGCACGCGGCCCGCCGCGCGGATGGCGACGGATTCGCCGCCCACCTGAATGACGCTGCCGCCGGCGTTCTCGAGGTTCTCGGCGAGGGCGCGCGCCACGTCGCTGAAGGTGAGGCCCACGCTGCGGAGCTTCTGCGGGTCGGGCTGCACGACGAACTGTTTGTCGTAGCCGCCGCTGGCGTTGACCTCGGCCAGCCCCGGGGTGGCGCGCAGGCGCGGCTTGATGATGAAATCATGGATCTGTTTCAGCTCCATCAACTGCGCCTCGCGGGTCATCGGGGCCGCCGCGCCCATGCGGTTCGGAGCGGCCGTGTTGGTGGCGCTGAGGCCTGTCGCGTCGGCTGCCAGCGGAGCGTTGGTCTCATAGTCCACGACGTAGTAGAAGATCTCGCCGAGGCCGGTGCTGATGGGGGCGAGTTTGGGCGTGAGGCCGGGCGGCAGTTCCTCGAGCGCGTTCTGCAGTCGCTCGCTCACCAGTTGCCGCGCGCGGTAAATGTCCGTGCCGTCCTCGAAGACCAGCGTCACCTGCGACAGCCCAAAGCGCGACAGCGACCGCAACTCGACCACTCCCGCGATGCCACCCATCTCCGTCTCGATGGGGAAGGTGACGAGCCTCTCGATTTCCTCCGGCGCGAGCGCGGGCACCTGCGTGTTGATTTGCACCTGGACGTTGGTGATGTCCGGCACCGCGTCGATGGGCAGGCGGAAGGCCGACCACACGCCGATGCCGGCGAGGACGATGGTGGCGAAGAAGACCAGCGCGCGCTGGCGGACGGAGAGTTCGAGCAGCCGGTTAAGCATGGGTCAGCGCTTCTCCTTTTTCGGCGGCGTGGGACAGCAGCCCTGCCCCCCCTTGAGCGCGCGCAATTCGACAAGCCAGAGATCGAGGGCACCCCGGGTTACCACGCTGTCCCCCGCGAGCAGACCGTCCGTCACTTCGATCAGCCCGGCGGATTCGGCACCCAGTTCCACCCACGTCAGCAGGTAGACGTCGCCGTTGACGACATACACCAGATCGCCCATTGCCCCGCGAATGACCGCCTCGCGGGGAATGACGAGAGCGGTTCTCTCTCCCGGCACGGTTACCGTGGCTTCGGCAAAATCTCCGTTTCGGAGCGACGGCGAGGAATGAAGCGCGACAACGATCTCGGCTTCATCGTGCGGCAGCGGTTGCCAGACGCGCTGGACCTGGCCGGTGACCGTCACGCCAGCGGGCGTTTTGAGCGCGACCGGCAGTCCGGCGTGCAGGGTAGCGGCGTCATTCGTGCGCATGGTTCCCAGGGCAAGGGGACCTGGGGTGGAATCATCATTGGTCGCCACCTCGAACAGGCGGACGACGAACCGAATCTCGCGCGGCAGCCGTTGTTCGCCGACTTCCACCGTCTGGAGACCCAGCGACCTGCGCGTCTCCTCGAGCAGGGTGACGCCTTTGCCCTCCGCGAACGTCGCGCCGCTGAACGACTCGGCGTCGTCGCCATGGCTGTGGCCGTGCCCGCCGCCATGAGCGTGGTCGTGATCGTCATGGGCGTGGTCGTGTTCGCGGTGGCAGGCGCCAAACAGCGGTAACAGCGCGGCGGCAACGATGAACTGAAGGGCGGCCTTCACGGTTTCTCCTCCTGTGGATCCGCGCTGATCAGTACGGACCAGCCGGTGAGCATCTCCAATTGGTGCGCGGCGTCCAGCGCCTCCCGGCGGGCTTCGAGCAGCGCTTCGACCGCTTCGACGTATTGTCGCTGC
>DATLZF010000164.1:0-5465 GCA_035574135.1 Candidatus Methylomirabilota bacterium | reverse complement strand
GGCGCCGAGGAACTGGTTGGTCAGCAACGTAGGAATGGTCTCCGTGCCGCCTTCGGGATCGACCCACTCGCTCGAACGGGTGGAGACGATGAAGGTGCCCGGCGCGACGAGGTCGGGCTTGGCGCGGCCGAACTCACCCTCGATGCCGGGCGCCACGTTGCCGCGGCCGGAAAAGGACACCACGATGTTGGAGCTGTCCGTCTGGCCGAGCCAGGGCTGGTTGGTCATGCCCATGGCGGACACCTCGTTGGTGATGTTGCGGAAGCTTTCGAGCGCGCCCACGGTGATGACGTTCTTGCCGTTGGCGGGCGAATCGATGCTGCCGGCGCCGCCGCCGCTGCCTTCGTTGTTGCCGCCGCCGCTGTTGCCCGCGGCGAAGACGACGACCAGCGGTTGCGCGTTGGACTGGCCGGGCAGGGTGTCGCGCACGGCCGCGTCCCAACTGGCGGAGGCGAAGTTGTATTCGCGCACGGGGTAGCTCCAACTGTTGTTCGAGATAAGGGCGTTGGTGCGGGCGGCGTTTTCCTGCAGCGCGGTGTCTGAAGCCGGACCCACCGCCAGATTGAGCGGCTGGACGAAAATTGTCGCCCGGGGCGCCATGCCGCGGTAGTCGGCGTTGGTGAAAGAACCGGGCACCTGATCGCCGGCGGGATCGTTCAGGCCGCTGCTGGCGATGATGCCGGCCACGTGTGTGCCGTGGCCGGGGCCATCGGTCAGAGCCGCGGGAATGCTGGAGATGACCCGCCCCGCGAGATCGGGGTGCTGGGCGTCCACGCCGGTGTCGTTCACGTTCACCAGTACGCCGACGCCGGTCAGCGGCGCGGAGGCGGGCCCCTGGTAGCTGTCGAGCGTGGTGGTGTTGGTGGCCACGCGCACGTGGCCGCGGCTAAGATCGTTGGCCGGCACCCGCGACCGGTGGAGTTCGAGGGCCTGCACGTCGGGCCTGTGGGCCAGCGCCACCAGCGCGTCGGCGGGCGCGCGCACGACGAATTGCGGTCCGAATGGCGTGCGTTCCTCGCCCACGACCTGGATGTCGGCCGCCGCCAGACTGCGGACGATGGCTTCGCGGTCGCCCGGGAAGAAGATGAGGTTGAGCTGCCAGTTTCTCGGCAGCGGGCGTTGCTCGACGGCCAGCGGCATGAGAGCGGAGTCGAGCTTGTAATACGGCTCCCAGGGCAACAGCGTCCGCACTCCGGGGCTGCCGGCCAGTTGGGCGGCGCCGGCCGAAGAGAGTTTCACCAAGTAGGCGTTGTTCGGCACATATGACACGATCTCCGCTCCCACGGCCCGCAACCGGTCGCGAAACGCCTGATCGATCGCTCCTTCGGCCTGGACGACGTAGGCGCCCGGATCGCCCTGGGCGCGCAGATGCGGCGGAATGTCGAGCGACAACGGCGCCTCCGTGTCCACCAGCGCGTGGCGGAGAAGAATGGCGCGCTCGGATTCGATCCACTCGGAGATGGGCTTGGTGGCGTTCGACAGCCGGTAGGGAAAGGGGTTGGTAGGGCTCGAGGGGGAAGCGATGGGGGCCGGTGGCGCTGGCGACGTGGTGCGAGCGGGCCCGGTTGGTGCATCCGCTGGGGCGGTGGTGGGGCGGGTCGGGACGGTGGAGTTCGTGGCGCTTGACTCGGCCGGGATGCGATGCCGCTGTTCCCAGTCCCGGCCCAGCCACCAGTTGGCCACGGCGCCGATCAGACACACGAGGCTGATCCAGGCCCATTTTGAAGTTCTGAATGACATACGAACGTCGCTGTTATTCTAACCGATTCATCCGGACCCGCATCCTTGGTTCGTCCGGGACCTGAGCCCCAATTTTTCAAAGCACGAATGGACGCGAATTCGCACGAACACTGGCGGGCGTCCATTCCGGTTTCGGAGCGGAGGCTGGCAGCGCGCCCGGCCCGCGCGCGATGCCTCGGCCGTCAGAGTGGCCATGAACCGTGGGGCGATGCACGGTGCCAGCGGGCTGGAAGCCCGCGCTCCGACTTGATTCGTGTGAATTCGTGTCCATTCGTGGTTTCCCACTCTGCCCTCCCGGGCCTATTCCGGTGGCAGGATGTTGAAACTCTCCACGACTGCCCGGGGGGCCACGGTCCAATCGATCTCCCGGGTCGGGTTGCCTGTCGCGTCCCGCTTCAGTTGAGGCTCGACGCGGACGACCGCTCGATAGGCGGTCTCGCCGGTGATCTGGTAGTTCCGGCACAACCCGAACCGCGGTCCGCTCTGCACGATGGAGTTGGGCGCCGGCTTCAACGACTGCCCCCAGGCATAGACGACGAAACGGGGAGGGGAGCGGAGGTCACCGCCCACCTTGAGCAGGGAGAGGATGCGCTGCGGCAGGGCTTCGTAGTCGGCATCGGACAAGGGGGTGTTGGCCGTCCCGGCGTCCGCCTCCATCTGGGGATCGCCGCTGTAAAGATGGGGGGCACGGGTGGTCAGTGCGGGCACGGCCAGGATGTCGCCCAGCCGGGCGAACTGGTGAGGGGGAGGAAGATTGGTCCGCGCCGCGTTGATCGCATTGACGATCCACGCAATGTTCGTTTCGTAGGCGGCGGGTTGGAGGATCATGGCCCCGTTGGTGCCCGACGGGAAAAGGTTGGGATTGTTCGTACCGTAGGTGACGGTGACGCCCGAGAGAACGGCTGACCACGCGGCGAGGTTGGTCTGGTTGATGGAAAGCCGGCCGCGGGTGGCGTTGGGGTGCGGGGCCACGGTGAAGTGATCCACCAGCCTCCAGTCGCGGGTCGGGTGGGTGTCGAGCGTTTTACCGGGTGCGCCGCCGCCCACCCAGGCGGGGGCGTTGGGCGGGATGGCCTTGAGGTAAATCGTCTGCCACGGCGTGCCGCGATGCACGCGGCCCAGCCAGCCGACGTTGGGAAACTTGTTGGTCGGGAAGTCCCAGTAGTCCGAGGCCTTGCCTTCGAGGCCCTGACCGGCTAGGCGCTGCCGTTCGGCGTAATCCAGGGCCAGCGGGAAGGAGTCCTTGAGCAACACGGATTGGTTGTCGAGAGCGCCCTGCCGTCCGCCCCACGGATTGAACTGCTGGTTCACCTCGCCGAGACCAAGCCCGGTGACGAAATTCGGCGGGCTGGCCAGCAGGGGCACGTTGCCGCCGCTTTCCAGGTTGGCCAACGGGCGCAGGTCCTCCATGGTGTAGTGCACCAGCGGATCGTTGACCTCCCACGAGCTTTGCACGTAGGCGAGAAAGCTCGGGACATAGGGGGCGTGGACGACGAGGTCGGGGGAGACGTTCGTGCCCACCGGGTTCAAGTAACGGGCGAAGCCGGCCACGCCCGTGGCCACAGGGCGGCCTCCCACCGGATCGGTGACCGTCTCGACCCACCAACTCGCGCCGGTGGGCCGGTTGGTGGACCAGCGGATCTGGTTGCTGATGCCCATCGACAACGCGGTGACCGAGGGCGTGATATCCCAACACCGGTCCGGCGAACTGCGCGCCAGTTGCGAGAGCGGGATGATGTTGGTGAGGCCGCCGAAAGCCACGCAATCCACGATCCGGCCGTTGTCGAAGAGGAAGTAACGGAACTGGTTGGTCACCAGGAGCACCCAGTCATTGGTGACCGTGGGCGAGAGCGCTTCGTAGGACGGGCCTCGGATGAACGTACTGCCCTGCAGGGTGGAATTGGAAAGGATCAACTGGTTGGTAAATACCGGGAGCTTGAAGGTCAGGCCCTGCCAGCGCTCCGCCTGGGTGCCGGCAGTGATGTTGGAGTACACGACGGTGAGGAAGTTGTTTTGCGGGAGACTCGCCTGGCTGCCGTTGGCCAGGAGAGCGGCCCGGGTGTCGCAATAGGCCGTCAACCGCAGCGGGCGCGGGTAGGCGCCGGTGTAGGAGTTCCAAGCCTCCAGGGCGATGGTGTTGGTGATGGTCAACTGCACCATCTGATTCGTGCGGTCCGGCGGCCGGCTGACATCCCGATGCCGTTTCTCGAACTGCAACCGCCGTGTCATCACTGCCGTCGTCTTCAGGGCGAACTGGTTGAAGTTGGGGTAGCCCTTGCGGGCGCCAATGATGAAGGGGATGCCGTAGAAATTGGCCTCGTTGTTCTCGGCTGCGTTGGCGGCAGCCGTGTAGAGCGCGGGGCTGTTGGTCAGTGTTTCGAGTTCGAACCAGCGCCAGGGGCCATTCTCCACCAGGCTTTGGGCTTCCGGGCCGACCTCCACGAAATCGCTGATGTAAATGTTGTTGTTCTCGAAGCGGAACAGGGGACGAAAGACCGACGGGTAATAGGGAAACCCCTCCGTGGCCTTTGGCCCCATCGTGGCGTCGCAGATGTTGGCCGCAATCTGAAGAAGTTGATGTACGCGCGGTGAGTAGAGGGGCTTGCCGGGACCGATCAGATCGAAGCGATGACCCAAATTCGTGTGCCCGGCCACCGGCAGGATGCGGGTCGTGCGCAGATTGCCGAGCCCGGGGACGTTCACCTCCGTGAGAATGGGAATGTTCGTGACGCCGAAGGTAAACTCCTGGCGCAACAGCCGGTCGGCGATGGTCATGAAGAGGGCCCGGGGGCTCCAGTTGACGAAGTTCGTTGCGGCCAGGCGGGCGTTGGAAGGCACCGTTGAGCCGTCCGGCCAGAGCAGGGCCCCGCGCACGGCCTCGGCCGTGACGAAGGGATTGGCCTGATTGACGTAGTTGAGGTTGATCGGGGCATCGGGAGTACCCTCGGGTTCCGGCTCCGAATCGGTGCCCAGTTGGGACAGCAGTCGGTAGAAGGTGGACTGGTCGTAGGTGCTCCGGGCGTAGGTGGCGTTGGTCAGGTTCTCGGAAAACCTTCCGATCAACCCGACCTTGGCAGGATCGAACAGATCATGAAGCGAGTACTGGTGCCGGTGATTGTGGGCACCGGCCCAGGGCCTGAAAATGTCGTTGTCGTCATCGCGCAGGTCTCCCCGGTAATAGGGCAGGATTTCGGAGTCGCCGAAGCTGTCGATGCCATCGGCGGCCAGCATGGCGGCTCCGACGTTGCCGAAGACACTTGCGGCCGAGGGAATGAGGAACACGCCGTTGGAGGTGAAGCGAAACCGGAACAAGGACTCGGCGTCGAAGAAGGCGCGCCCGTTGTTGGCCTGGGCCGGGTTTGGCGTGGCGGCCGCGGCCATGCTCCAGCCCGAAGCCGGGCTGTACTCATACCCCACATCCACTCCCGGCACAGCCCACGAGTTGGTGTTCAGATCCGCCAGGAATGCCGCCAGGTTGATCTCCCACGAGCCGAAGCCCTGGTTGCGGTGGTAGCCGCTGAAGGCGGGGGCAACGTTCTTGGCGTGGTTGTGGACGAAGTTCAAATCCAGCGTCCGGCTGATGGGCACGATGAGGTAGGCGTAACGCCCGAGGAACCGATTTTCGGGGGAGTGCGGCCGGAAAGGGTCCTGCAGCACCCCGATCCACTCGGGGTCGCCCACGGTCCAGTTGGTCATCACGTTGCCGCCGTTGTCGATCAAGGTGC
>DATLZF010000163.1:0-3399 GCA_035574135.1 Candidatus Methylomirabilota bacterium | reverse complement strand
CGCGCACGACCATGCCGCTGCGAGCCAGCTCCTCACGAATGTCATTCGTCCAGACTTTGCTGGCGGCGCCCCGCACATTCTCAGCGTGCCGGCCGGCGCCCCGGGAGACCCGTTCCCGCGCCTGCCGCCAGTCGCGCTGACCGTTGCCCTCCGTGAAATACCAGTGCCCCACCGCGCCCACCGCCGCGCCGAGGACGAACACGAACACGTAACGCTTCACGCTCCGAGCCTAGGAGCCAGGGGCCGGCCGCGCAATGCCCCATCCGAGCGGGTTCGCCATTTCCCAGACCCCGATTCCGGATTCCCAATCCCCGGCGCCGCCCGTAGGATGCGCCGCGCATGACAGACTTGTGGTTGCGGCTGCTGAACGTTCCGGTGGATGACGCCGGACGCATTGCGGATGCAACGCTGGTATTCCGAGGCGGACTCACGACGGGCTGGTTTGCCTTCTGGGCCGTGGCCGCCAGCGCGCTGGCGATCTGGTTGTATCGCCTGAGTCCGATCACCCTGCCTCACTGGCGTCGGCATGCGCTGGCAACGTTCCGCGCCCTTCTCCTTCTGCTGCTTCTGGCGCTGTTTCTCCGCCCTGTCCTGGCCTTCACGGTGGAGGGCAGTATCCGGCGCGTGCTGGTGCTTCTGTTCGACGGCAGTTCCAGCATGCAGATCCGCGATCCCCGCGTGTCTCCCCAGGACCAGATCCGCGCCGCCATCGCCACGGGCACGGCGGACCCGACCAAGGGGTTGGACCAGCGGCCGCCATCCGACGCGACGGCCGGTCAGCCCCAATCCTCCCGTCTGGATGTGGTGAAGGCCGCCTGGCTAAATGACCGCCTCAGGCTTTTGCCCCGGCTTGATCGCGAGTTCGATCTCGCAGCGTTCTCCTGCGGCCGCGGCGTCGGCGAGATCTCAGCCCGCCCGGCGGATGCGACCGGCACCAACGCCGGCGCCGCCAGCCGCTTCGAGTGGGTGAAGGAGCTGACCGCCGAGGGCCCAACCACCGCCCTGGGCGATGCGATCCGCGAAGTGCTCAATCGCAAGCGCGGCCAACCGCTGGCCGGCATCGTGCTCGTCACCGACGGCGCCAACAACTCCGGCAGCCCGCCGCGGGAAGCAGCGCTGCTGGCCGCGCAGGAACGCGCGCCGCTTTACATCCACGGCGTCGGCATCACCGATCCCCGCGACCTCATCGTGCAGAATCTCTTCGCCCCCGATGTCACGTTCGTGAAGGACGAGGTGCCCGTCACCGTCCGCGTCCGCGCCCAGGGCCTGGCGGGAGAAGAGGCGCGCATCGTCTTGAAGCTCGGCGGAGAGGTCGTGGCCAGACAGACGCTTACGTTGATCAACGGCGAGCAGGTGGTGGCCCTGAAGTTCACGCCGCAATCCCAGGGCCAGTTCGACCTGGAGGCATCGATCGAGCCTCGAGCCGATGAAACCGTGACGGACAACAACAGCCGTCACCAGCGGCTCCGCATCATCGACGCGCGCGTCAGGGTGTTGCTGGTCGATCAATCGCCACGCTGGGAGTTTCGTTACCTCCAGGCCATGCTGCTGCGGGATCGGCGGGTCGAATTGAAATGTCATCTCGTCGAGGGCGACAAAAGCATCGCCCGGGTGGCGGGTTCGCCCTATCTGGCAGAGTTCCCCTCCCGCAAGGAGGAGCTGTTCCGCTACGACCTCGTCATCCTGGGGGACCTCGACGTCAAGGCCCTCACGACCGCGCAACTGGACAACCTGGGCGAACTTGTTTCCCGTTTCGGTGGGGCGCTGGTCGTGGTTGCCGGGCGGCGGGCCATGCCGCACGGGTATCGCCGCACCGTGCTGGAGAAAATGCTGCCGGTGGAGTTCGACTCGCCGACCCTCGAAGCCAGCCGTGACCCGGTGGCGGACAAACCGATTCAGCTCGAGCTGACCCCCGCGGGCCGGGCCAGCGCGATGCTGAAACTCGCCGACAAGGACCTCGAAAACACGACCCTGTGGAAACGCCTGCCACCCGTTTACTGGACCGCGCGGGTGCTCCGACCGAAGCCGGCCGCCGAGGTCTTGCTCGTGGATCCCGACCCCGCCAAGGAATCGCGCTTCGGCAAGATGCCCGTGTTCGCCCTGCACCAGTACGGACTCGGCCAGGTACTCTTCGTGGGGACGGACAACACCTGGCGCTGGCGCAAGAACGCCGGCGATCTCTACTACACCACCCTCTGGGGCCAGATCGCCCAGCGCGTGTCGATCCAGCGCCTCATGGGCGGCTCCCGGCGCACGCAACTCAGCACCGACCGGCAGAACTACCTGACCGGCGACCGCATCACCGTCTTTGCACGCCTCTATGGCAGCGGCTTCGAGCCCATTCAGGAACCATCCGTCAAAGCCACCTACGTCTCCCGGGATGGCACCGCCAAAAGCGAAGCCCTCCTGAGGCCGTTGCCCGACCAGCCCGGCCTCTACCGGGCGGAGTTCGTCGCCGGCGCACCCGGGCACTACCGCTTCATGGTGGAGAACGACCCCGAGACACCCCTCGAGTTCAATGTGGCCGAGCCCCGGTTCGAGTTCGGCGAGACCGCCATGAACGAAACCCTTCTCCGGGACCTCGCCACGGCCAGCGGCGGCGCCTTCTTTCGCGAGGAGGATCTCGCCCGCCTGCCGGACACGATCAGCGCCCGCACCGAGCGGGTGCAATCCCCACTGGAAGTCGAGCTGTGGTGCTCGCCGCTCTACTTCCTGCTCGTCGTGATGGTCGCTGGCGCCGAATGGACGCTGCGCAAATTGTCCCATTTGAAGTGAGGACAAACGGTAAGCCTTTCCCCTATCGGCTGTCCGCCATCGCCCGAGTTCCGATCGGGCTTCGCCCCAATTGGCGGCCGCCATCCGGCGGTCCAGCCTGTCGCCGGTATGGATACTGAACGGACCCGCAGTGCGACCGCGTGGGGCGCAAACTCTTCCTTCAACATCGTGGTGGCCTGCGAAGACTCCGACACCGGAGCCCGGGCCCTGCGCGTCTGCGGCCGCATTATCGGCCGGCTGTGGCGTGACTTCACCTTCACCACCGATCTGTGGAAGTTCGGCGACCCAGCCGGCCTCAACCCGATCAAGTCCGCTCCCCAGCCGACGAAGACCACGGACATGGTGATCCTTTCCACCCACGATCGTCGGGAACTTCCAGGCGAAGTGAAGCAGTGGCTGAGAAGCTGGATCAACGACCCGGCAAAGCCACGCCGCGCCCTCGTGGCGCTGCTGGATGAACACAGGAAAGGCGGCGATGGACCGTCGTCAACGGAACTCTTCCTCCGCTCCGTCACCAGCACGAGCAACGTCGATTTGTTCTGCTTCGCCTCTGAGAGAGGAGCTGGCGAACTGCCCCCGCTCGAGTCCCTGGGACTGGGCGCCAGCCTGGAGAACGACGACGTG
>DATLZF010000162.1:0-5796 GCA_035574135.1 Candidatus Methylomirabilota bacterium | reverse complement strand
TATTACCACCTGGACCGGTCGCCCAATTTCAAGGTGCTCTACCTGGACTATGCCGCCGTGGTGGAGAATCCACGGCGAGAGGCCGCCCGCATCAACGCCTTTCTGGGCGGCAAACTCGATGTGGAGGCGATGGCCGGCGCTGTGGCCGCCGACCTTTGTCGCAACCGCCAGCCGGCGGCCCGCCATGTCTGACCCCACGCGTCGCCTTCTCCTGCCGGTCCTGATCGCCCTGGTGGCTCTGTGGCCGGAGCCGGCACAGGCCTATCTGGGGCCGGGCGCCGGCTTCACCATCGTTTCGACATTTTTCGTCCTGTTTGCCGCGCTGGCTTCGGCATTTGCGGTGTTGCTCACCTGGCCCTTTCGGTGGTTGCTCAAGCGTCTCTTCCGCCCGAAACGCGCCGGCGTGCCCAGGGCCCGGCGCGTCGTCATCGTCGGCCTGGACGGGCAGGATCCGGAGCTGACCGAGAAGTGGATGAACGCCGGACTGTTGCCCCACTTTGCCCGGCTGCGTGAAACAGGGGCCTTCGTCCGGCTCGGCACCACGCTTCCGGCGGAATCCCCCGTGGCCTGGTCCTCGTTCCAAACCGGGTGCAATCCGGGCAAACATCGCATTTACGACTTCCTGGTGCCGAATCGCAAATCGCTTATGCCCGAACTCAGTTCGGCCAACGTCGCCGCTCCGGCCCGCACCCTCAAGCTGGGGAAGTATCGGATTCCCCTGGGCCGGCCGATCATCGCTGCCGGGCGCAAGAGCGAGGCGTTCTGGACGATCCTCGGCCGGTTTGGAGTATTCAGCACCGTCCTGCGTGTTCCCATTACCTTTCCTCCCGAGCGCTTCGGCGGCGTGCTGCTCTCGGCCATGAACGTGCCCGATGTGAAGGGCAGCCAGGGCACCTATTTTTACTTCACCACCGACCCGACGGAAAAGCGAACACTGGTCAGCGGGCAGCAGTGTCCCTTTGAGGCCATCGCGGGCGGAGCGCGGGGCGAGCTGCCCGGCCCGGAGAACACCCTTGTCCGCGGCGGTGGCGAGCTGCGGATTCCCTTTTCGGTGCTCACGCACGACAACGGCTCCGGTGCGGCGCGGCTCCGGCTGCCGGATCAAACCATCGAGCTGCGCGAGAACGAGTACACGCCCTGGGTGTCGTTGCGCTACCAGGCGGCGGTCGGCTTCACCGTCAAGGCCATCGCCCGCTTTCTGCTGCTCGAACGGAAACCGCACGTCCGGCTCTACGTCACGCCCATCCAGATCGACCCGGAGAACCCCGCACTGCCGATCTCGCACCCGGTGTCGTACTCGATCTATCTGGCCAAGAAGCAGGGGCCCTTTGCGACGCTCGGCGTGGCTGAGGACACCTCGGCGTTGAACGAAGGGGTCATCGGGGAGGAGGCATTCCTTCGCCAGGCCCGGGACATTCACCGGGAGCGCGAAGAGATGTTCTTCGACGCGCTGGCCAGGACGCGGCGCGGGTTGGTCGTCTGCGTCTTCGACCTCACCGACCGGGTTCAGCACATGTTCTTCCGCTACCATCGCGACGACCACTGGGGCGCGGCCGTGGCCGATGAGCGCTACGCCGACGTGCTGCGGGACCTCTATGTACAGATGGACGACCTCGTCGGCCGGGTGATGAAGGAGATCGACGATGACACGGTGCTGATGGTGCTGTCCGATCACGGTTTCAAGCCGTTCCGGCGCGCGGTTGAGTTGAACCGCTGGCTTGAGCAGCACGGTTACCTGGTGGAGAAGCCGGACGCCCCCACGCCGGATTTGTTGCAGCGGATCGATTGGTCGAAGACCCGGGCCTACGCTGTCGGCTTCGGGGGGATTTACCTGAACCTCGCCGGGCGCGAAGCCCGCGGCATCGTGCCCAGGGAGGAGGCCGCGCGCTTGAAGCAGGAAATCCGCGCGAAGCTCAAGCTCCTGCGCGATCCCGAGCGGCCCGGCTCGCCGGTGAGCGAGGTGTACGACCGGGACGAGGTGTATCGCGGGCCGTACGTTGGCGACGCGCCCGATCTGGTGGTCGGGTTCGCACCCGGCTATCGGGTCGCGTGGGAGACGGTGACCGGCGGCCTCGGGGCCGCGGTGCTCTCGGACAATCCACGGCCCTGGGCGGGCGATCACAACATGAACCCCCCTGAGGTCCCCGGCATGTTGTTCTGCAACCGCCCGCTCGAGGTGACGCAGCCGACCATTGTGGACATTGCGCCCACCGTGCTGGATCTCTTCGGTGTTCCGATTCCCGCGCACATGGATGGCCGGCCGATTCTGAACGGTGGGGCCAACGCTGCCGGGCCGGGCCGTCGGGCCCGGTGCGAAGAGCCACCGCCTCAGGTTCGGCCCGCCGACCAGCCTGCGAACCGAACATGAACGTTGTTTCACTGATTCTGACGGCGTGGCGCAAGGGCGCGCGGCCTGCCTGCGGCTCGCAGGCCCGTTCCTTCAGCATGCTCCATCAGCCTGCACAGGGCGAGGGGAAGCGTCGCAGATGCCGGCCGAAGCCCCCGTGGCCGTCGAGGGTGGTTTGTCCCCCGCTTCCGCACGGATCGGCAAGCGGCGGGCCGGTGTGCGTGGCGCCTCCGGCGCTCGCGCTGAGCCTGTGTGTCTGGTTGCTCTTGGGCGCCGCCGCACTGGCGGCCCAGCCCCGGGTCATCGTGCTCGGCATCGATGGCATGGACCCGAAGCTGTTGCAGACCTTCGTGGACCAGGGCCGGATGCCCAACTTCAAGGCGCTGATGGCGGAGGGTGATTTCCGACCGCTGCAAACGACGATGCCGCCGCAAAGCCCGGTGGCGTGGTCCACGTTCATGACCGGCATGGACCCGGGTGGACACGGGATTTTCGATTTCATCCACATCGACCCCACCAAGCTGGCGCCCTATTCCTCGATGGCGCAGGCCGAACCCGGCGGCCGGCCGATCAACATCGGCACCTGGTCGTTCCCGACCTCGAGCGGCGGCGTGCGCCTGCTGCGCAAAGGCGCCACGTTCTGGCAGCGGCTGGGCGAGCGCGGCCTGCGCTCGACGATTTTCCGCATGCCGGTGAACTTTCCGCCCGTCAAGGCCCCGGGCCACGCGCTGGCTGGCATGGGCACGCCGGATCTCCTCGGCTCGCTCGGCACGTTTTCCTTCTACACGGATCACCGGCGCGACTGGCCGCCGAGCGTGTCCGGGGGCGAGATCTACGAGGTCAGCGTGCAAAGCAATCGCGTGCGGGCGCAGCTCCACGGCCCGCCGAACACCTTCCGCCGCTTCCCCACGCGGGAAAGCCTGGAGCTGTTGGCCAAAGGCCGCGCCGGCTCGCTCGAGTACGAGAACCCGCCGATGACCCGGGACTTCACCGTTTACCTCGATCCGAAGGCGGGGGCGGCGAAACTCGCCGTCGGCGACCAGGAGTTCATTCTGAAGGAGAAAGAATGGAGCGGCTGGATTCACGTCGAGTTCGAGGCCATCCCGCACCTGCTGACCGTCAGTTCGGCCGCCCGGTTCTACCTGAAGCAGCTCGCGCCCAAGTTCGAGCTCTACGTCAGCCCGCTCCAGATCGATCCCGACGATCCCGTGATGCCCATTTCCCACCCGGCGGATTGGTCCAAGCACCTCTGCTCGGAGCTGGGGCGGTTCTACACGCACAACATTCCGGAGGACGCGCAGGCGTTCAACCACGGCGTGCTGACGGCGCATGAGTTCTGGGAGCAGATGGTCTTCGTCTTCGAGGAACGGGCCCGGGCCATGGATTATTTGCTGCGGCACCCGAACGAGGATTTTCTCTTCGCCTATTTCGGCACGGTGGACCAGGGCTGCCACATGCTCTGGCATTTCATGGACCCGGCGCACCCGGCCCACGTGCACGATGACGTGCTGAAGGATGGCATCGCCCGTCTCTACGAAATGCTCGACGGGCAGTTGGGCCGGGTGCGGCAAAGCCTGACGAAGGAGACCACGCTGATCGTCATGTCGGATCACGGATTTGCGCCGTTCTACTGGGAGGTGAACCTGAACACCTGGTTGCTCGAACAGGGCTATATCACCCTCAAGGAGGGTGCCATGCAGGACTCCGCGGCGCCGTTTGCCGGCGTCGATTGGTCGCGGACCCGGGCATACGCGGCCGGTTTGAACGGGCTCTACGTTAACCTCAAGGGCCGGGAGAAGGGCGGCATCGTCGCGCCGGGGCCGGAGTACGAGGCCCTGCTCGACCAGCTCGAAAAGGCCCTGCTCGCCATGAAGGATCCCCGCAACGGCAAGTCCCCCGTGTCGCTGGTGACCCGACCGCGGCGTGACTTCCAGGGAACGGAGAAGGACAAGGGACCGGACATTCTCGTCGGCTACAGCCACGGCTACCGCAGCTCGTCGGATAGTCCCCTCGGGCTGTTTCCCAAGGCCGTCTTCCTGGACAACAAGAGTCCGTGGAGCGGCGATCACTGCATCGACTACCGTCTGGTGCCCGGCGTCCTGCTCAGCAATCGCCGGATCACCAGTCCGGCGCCCACGCTGGCGGATCTCACGGTGTCGCTCCTGCGCGAATACGGTATCACGCCGCCGCCGGAGCTGGTTGGAAAAGATGTCTTGGAACTCTCAAAGTAAGGCCACGCTATGTTCGGACCCAAAGTGAAACTCGACAAGGCGCTCTACGAGAAGATCAAGATGTACGCCCAGATCGCCGGGTACTCCTCGGTGGAGGAGTTCGTGCATCACGCCTTGGAAAAGGAACTCCAGCAGTTCGAGGGCGCGGAATCCGAGGAGGAAATCCGCAAAAAGCTCAAGGGCCTCGGCTACATCTCGTAGCCCGGCTGCATGGCTCGTCACTGGGATAACCTCCGCCCATGACCTCTGTCGTTTCCCTTCTGAATGCCGTGCTGACCTTCCTGTTCGGGCTGGTGCACGGTGCGCTGAAATGGCTGGGGCCGTTCGGTTCGCTCGTGGCCCTCTCGTTTCTGGGGGGCATCCTGCTGGTCTGGATCTTCGGCAAGGTATCGAATCAGGACGCCATCCGCCGCACGCGCAGCCGCCTGAGCGCGGAACTCATCGCCCTGCGACTCTTCAAGGACGATCTGCGGGTTTTCTTCAGGGTCCAGGGACAGGTGCTCGTCTGGACGCTGAAGTATCTCCGGCACTCGATTCTTCCCATGTGCCTCCTGATGATGCCCGCCGTGGCCATCCTCATCCAGCTCAATCTCCACTATGGCGTTCGTCCGCTGGCCGTGGGGGAAACGTGCCTGGTGAAGGTGAAGGTGCGCGACGCCGGGGTGCTGGCGCGCGAGGTCGGTCCCACGATCGAGGCGCCGCCGAATCTCAAGGTGGAAACCGAGGGCGTGCGCATCGCGGAGTTGCGGGAGGTGGTGTGGCGCGTTCGCGGCGTTGCCCCGGGCCGGTTTGACCTGGGCGTGAACGTCGGCGGAGAACGGGTGGCCAAGCAGATGGCGGTAGGTGGGCGGTTGGAGGGCGTCTCCGCGGTGCGCACCGGCGGGCCTTGGTGGACGAACCTGCTCTATCCCGGCGAAGCGCCCATCCTCCCGACCTCACCCATCGAATCCATCGAGATTCTCTATCCACCCCTCGACCTCGCCTTTCTCGGCTGGCCGATGGACTGGTTGATTGTCTTCTTCGTGTTGTCGCTGGCGTTTGGCTACGCTTTCAAGGGTGTGCTTGGGGTGCACATCTGACGCCGCGGGGTGCGATGCCGGCCTGTGGGACAGCCGAAGGTGAGGCGGTGGAAGCCGTCGGCTGCCACTTCTGAAGGGGCTCTCCCCGTGCGGAGCGGTCGTGCCGGCCTCCGGGCTTGTCCTCGCACCGTGGGCCGCT
>DATLZF010000161.1:0-2620 GCA_035574135.1 Candidatus Methylomirabilota bacterium | reverse complement strand
AAGGAGCGGTCGCCAACGACTCTGCGGCTGCCGCGCCCAGAACCGCCGCACCCGGGCTTCTTTGAAGATGTCGTAGCCGGCGAGGAATTCATCCGCGCCCTCGCCAGTAAGCACCACCTTGTAGCGGGCATCCCGCACCCGCCGCGACAACAGGAACATGGGCGCCGGCGCGGTGCGCAGAAGCGGCGTTTCGGTGTGCCAGATGACCTCGGGGAACACCTCACCAATGTCGGCGTGCGTGGCGCGCACCACCTGATGCCGCGTGCCGAGAGCCGCCGCCATCTGGCCCTGGAACCGGCTCTCATCGAACTGCGCGTCATCGAAGGCGATGGAAAACGTGTCCAACGACACGGAGGTGTGACGGCGGATGATCGCGGCGATGGTCGAGGAATCCAGCCCGCCGCTGAGGTAGGCGCCCACGGGTACATCAGCGCGCAGCCGCAGCCGCGTCGCGTCGATCAGCAGGCTGCGAAACTCTTCCAGCAACTCCTCCCCGGTCCGCTCGGGCCCGGGCCCGGAAAAATCCAACTGCCAAAAGCGCCGCAACTGCGAGCCGCGTTCGTTTATCGTCAGCCAGTGTCCGGGCGGCAGTTCCACGATCCCGCGGAAGACGGTGCGCGGCGGCAGGGGCGCCCAGAAGGTGAAGATCTCGTCCAGCACCGCCGGCTCGATTTCGGCAGACACCGGTGCCCCGGCCAGCAGGGTCTTGATCTCCGAGCCGAAGAACAGGGCGCCGTCGCGCTCGACGTAGAAAAGCGGGCGCACGCCGAGCCGGTCGCGGGCCAGGAACAGCGAACGGGCGCGGCGGTCCCAGATGGCCAGGGCCCATTGCCCGTTCAGCCGCGCCAGGCACTCGGGGCCCACGTCCTCGAACAGGTGCAGGATCACCTCGGTGTCGGTGTGCGTGCGGAACTGGTGTCCGCGCCTCTCCAGTTCGGCCCGCAGTTCGACATGGTTGAAGATCTCGCCGTTGAAGACGATCCACAGCGACTCGTCCTCGTTGGCGATGGGTTGCTGGCCCCCCTCCAGATCGACGATGCTCAGGCGGGCGTTTCCGAGGCCGACGTGCGGGTCCAGATAAAGACCAAACTCGTCCGGCCCGCGGTGCCGGATCAGGGCCAGCATCCGCCGAAGCCGATCCTCTCCGTCGGCGACGCGGGCACGGGGATCGAACCAGCCGGCGATACCGCACATCAGAGCAGTTCCTCCTTGCGCACCTTGCCGGAGGGCGACTTGGGCAGGGTCTGGCGAAACTCGACGAGCTTCGGCACCATGAAATCCTCGAGATGGGCGCGGCAATGAGCCAACACCGCGTTGGCGGTCAGCTTGGGATCGCGGCTCACCAGCACGGCTTTGATCGACTGCCCCAAAATCGGATCTGGCACGCCCACGACCGCGGCCTCCACCACTCCGGGCAGGGCGTGGAGGACATTCTCCACCTCGCGCGGCGCCACCTTTTCGCCCCGGCTCTTGATGATGTCGTCCTTGCGCCCGACGAAGTAGAAGCAGCCCTCCTCGTCCATACGGAACAAGTCCCCCGAGTAACAGACCCGCTCGCCCGGGATCGGCCCGGGCCGGAAGCGGGCGGCGGTGGCCTCGGGCGCTCCCCAGTAGCCGCGCATGACGTGCCGCCCGCGGACGACCAGCTCGCCCACCTGACCGGGGCCGAGGCGGCGGCCCTGTTCGTCTTCCACCCATGCCTCGGTGCCGGGAATGGGGATGCCCACCGAGCCGGGCTTGCGGTCGAGCCACTCGGGCGGCAGGTAAAGCGTGCGCTTGGTTTCGGTGAGGCCGTACATTGAGAAGAGCGTGACGCCGGGAAACTTCTGGCGGATGGCCGTGATGTGACTCGGCGGCAGTGCGGCCGCGGTGTTGGTCACATACCGCAGCCGGGACAGGTCGAAGGCCGACACGTCCATGTTCAACAGCATGGCAAAAATCGTGGGCACACCCGGAAAACCGGTGACCCGTTCCTCGACCATGCGCTTCAAGGTCTCAGCCGGGTAGGCAAACGAGTTCTCCAGCACCAGGGTGCCGCCGAAGCGAAAGGTCATCAGTACCTGGTAGAGCCCATAGTCGAAGGACAACGGCAGCACGTTGAGCACGATGTCGTCCTCCACGTTGCCCAGGTAGGAGATGATCGAGCCGGAGGCGAAGACCACGTTGCTGTGGTCACTCATCACGCCCTTGGGCTCGCCGGTGGTGCCGGAAGTGTAAATCAGGCAGGCGAGGTCCGTATCGATGTTCCGCCGGGCGGGCGGGCGGGGGGCGAACTCCTTCTGCGCGCCAGCGAAATCCAGCCAGCGCGGATCGTCGAGCGCCGCGCCGGTCGCGGAACCGGCCACCACCAGAACGCGGAGTGACGGCACGTCCTGCAGCAACCGCGCGCCCAGGTTGGGGGGCATGCGGTCGTCCGTGATCAGCGCGGCGGCGGTGCAATTGTTGAGCACGTAGAGCAGTTTTTCCGCCTTGGTCGTGCGGTTCACCGGCACGAAGACGGCGTCCGCCTTGAGCGCGGCGAAGATGGCCACCACGGCCTCAACCGCGTTCGGAAGATAGATTGCCACCCGGTCCCCGCGCCGGACGCCACGCGCAACCAGGGCCTGGGCGAGGCGGTTGG
>DATLZF010000160.1:0-2857 GCA_035574135.1 Candidatus Methylomirabilota bacterium | reverse complement strand
CGGAACCGAGTCGGTGACCGCGCCGAGCCGGGTCGCGAGCTTTTTGAGCAGGTAAAGTTCCTCGTTCGTCTGCCGGGCGGAAGCCACGAGGGCCGTCGAGCCAGGAGGCGTCGCGGCAAGCCTGGCACCAATTTCCGCCAGGGCGGCAGGCCAGCTTCGGACCTGGCGGTTCGGTCCCCGCACCTCTTTGAGTCGATCCTCGCGGCCGATCCACTTGTAGTTGAGCCGGCCGGCGTCGCACATCCAGCAGGAGTTGACGGCGTCGTTCTCACGCGGTTCGTAGCGGTAGATTCTGTTTTCGCGGGAGCCGATGGTGATGTTGCAGCCGGTGCCGCAACTGGTGCAGAGAGATTTTGTCTCCTTGAGGAACCAGACCCGCATCTTGAAGCGGAAATCCTTTGAGGTGAGCGCGCCCACCGGGCAGATGTCCACCGTGTTCAGGGTGTAGTTGTTGGCAAACGGCTGGCCGGGGTAGGTGGCGATGGTGTTGTAGGAGCCGCGGTTGATGATGCCCAGGGCGTCGTCCCCCGCGATGTCCCGGGTGAAGCGGATGCAGCGCGTGCACAGAATGCACCTTTCGGCGTCCAGCACGATGCGCGGGCCCAGATCGACGGCCTTGGGCTTGTGTACCTTGGACTCGACGAAACGGCTCTGCGCCCGGCCAAACTCGACCGAGTATTCCTGGAGCTTGCACTCGCCCGCCTGATCGCAGATGGGGCAGTCGAGGGGATGATTGATGAGGAGGGACTCGAGCACACCCTCGCGCATCTGCTTTACGCCCGGAGTGGCAGTATAGATCTCCATGCCCGGGGAGATCGGCGTGGCGCAGGCGATGGCGGGACGGGGTGATTTCGCGATCCTCGGGGTGCCGTCTGGATTCAGCAAGGGCTTGCGGTCCGGGCCCATGGCGGGGGTGCCGAACTCCACCAGGCACATGCGGCAGTTGCCGGCCACCGGCAGCTTCGGATGGTAGCAGTAATGGGGCACGTCCACGTGCGCCAGGGCACAGGCCTGGATCATCGTGGTGGGCACCAGTTTGCCCTGGTGATCCGGCATGAGCTTGGGCACCTCGACTTCACGGCCATCCACCTTGACGCGGATCTTGTCAACCGGCGGCGGTGTTGGGGGTTTGGGCGCAGTGGGCGTGGCAGAGGGCATGGCAGTTAACCGTGGAGCCGCGGGGAGGCGGGGCGGAACAGACTGTTCAATGGCGCTGTGTCTTCGCGGTGGTGCATGGGGCGGTTCATGCGTGGACGGTCTCGCCAGCCGGAACGGCCCGTAATGCGGCCTCCCGCCTTGCCTCGTCCGCCGCGCCCCGGGCCACGAACTCATCCTTGAACTTGGCCACGAAGCTCTGGACCGGCCAGGAGCAAGCTTCGCCGAAGGCGCAGATGGTGCGGCCGCCAGGGATGTTGTTGGCGATGTTGATGAGGTAATCGGCGTCGGCTTTGCGGCCGTGTCCGTGGGTGAGGCGGTGCAGAGCCTTGCTCATCCAGAGCGAGCCCTCGCGGCAGGGCGTGCATTGGCCGCAGCTTTCATGAGCGTAGAATTCGCTGATGTTGGCCAGCGCTTCGACGATGTCCACGCTGTCATCGATGACGATGATGGCTCCGGAGCCGGACATGGAGCCGGCAGCGATGAGCGAGTCGAAGTCGTAGGGAAGATCGAGCATATCGACCTCCTGCTCGACCTCCTTGCCGTCCGATCCCTTGCGCTTGAGTTTGAACTTTTCGCCGGCCTTGAAGACCTTGGCGGAGGAGCCGCCGGGGATGACGGCCTTGAGCTTGCGCCCATCGCGCAACCCGCCGCCGAAGTTCTCGTGAAAGATCAGCTCACCGAGGGTCACCTTGCCGACCTCGATTTCGTAATACCCCGGACGTTTGACCAGGCCGCTGAGGCTGACGATGCGCGTGCCGGTGTTGTTCGGGGTGCCGAGCTTCGCGTATTCGGCGCCGCCCATGGCCACGATGTGCTTGACCGCGGCCAACGTCTCGACGTTGTTCACGATGGTCGGGCACATGTAAAGGCCGAGCACGGCAGGAAAATAGGGGGGCTTGATCCGGGGATAGGGTCGTTTGCCCTCAAGCGATTCGATCAGGCCCGTCTCCTCACCGCAGATGTAGGCGCCGGCACCGCGGTGGACGTGGATTTCGAGATCGAAGCCGGAGCCGAGGATGTTCTGCCCGAGGAACCCATGGGCGCGGGCTTCTTTCAGCGCGCGGTTGAGCAGGCGTGCCCCGTCGGGCATCTCGCCGCGAATGTAGATGTAGGCCAGATGCACATCGTTTGCGAAGCACGAGATGATCATGCCCTCGAGGAGCTGGTGCGGATCCTTGTGGATGATCTGGCGATCCTTGAAGGTGCCGGGTTCGGATTCGTCGGCGTTACAGATGAGGTAAATGGGTTTGCCGCTCTTGCGATCGACAAAGGACCACTTGAGCCCACAGGAAAAACCGGCGCCGCCGCGGCCGCGCAAGCCGGAGAGCTTGACCTCTTCGCGAACCTGTTCCGGGGCGGTCACCGTTCGGCCATCCGGCAGGCTTTGCGGCGGGAGGGCGAGGGCCTTTTTTAGCGCCTCGTAGCCGCCGTGGCGCAGGTAGCATTCGATGTCGGGCGTGTAGCCCGGCTGATCGACATGCTTGAGGATGAGGCGATATTCCGCGGGCATGGGCAGTTACAATGGGCGCTTCACGCGGTGGCGACCCGCCTGCCGGCTTGACTGGCGGAGGGAAAGGCATACGCTCCTGCACGCGCCGGCCTGCCCGATGGTGTAACGGTAGCACAGCAGACTCTGGATCTGTTTGTCATGGTTCAAATCCATGTCGGGCAGCCAACTCTTCATTTGCACTTTGCCAGA
>DATLZF010000159.1:0-7653 GCA_035574135.1 Candidatus Methylomirabilota bacterium | reverse complement strand
CGATGGAAGTGACCGCCGGTGAAACCGAACCCACGTCCGCCGCCGGGCCGTTCGAAGGCCCACATGAGATGCTGCGGTTCGCGCCGCGCAATGGCCGCGCGCACGAAGGGATTGCCGCTGTGCGAGCCATCCGCTCGTTGGAGCGTGTTTGTGGGCGGGTGGGCGGTCAGGATCGGCGTCACGTTCTTCATGCCTTCGGGGAAGCGCATGTGGTAGTACCACTCGTCCCGAATCTTGAAGGGAGCCACACCCCGTGTAATCGGATGCACGGGCAAAGATACGAATTCGCCGTCCCAATGTGGGTTGACCGACCAATGCATCTCGAAGTAGCCGCCAATCCATCTTAGCATCGCCTCGCCGGGCTCGCCTCTCGGCACCTCGACGGCGTAATGCGCGCAGCCGATACCGACGCCCTGGCGGGCAAGCTGGTCGAGGATACGGAGTCGCTCCGGGACGATGGCGGGATGTCCGCCGCCGCCATCGGCGTAAATGAAAACGGCGCTCACGCCGTGGAAAGCGGCATGGTCATCCACCGTCTTTGCACCCTCCAATCTCGTCGGCCAGCCGTTGGAATAAACCACGGCCGTGATCCCCGGGAGTCGTTCGAGACAATCGCGGAGCAACAAACATCCGGCGCGAAACTCGTGCTCGCCGGCGCCGTGACTCACCTTGCCCGCAATGAGCACGATCTTCTTACCTTCCATGCCGGCGAGAGGCCGATCGGCCGCGCCCGCGGCTGCGCGCAGCGCGGTCAACAGCAGAAGTGTCACCCTGATCAGCCTCATTCGACGAGTTTGCCCGGCGAAGCGTGGTACTACTTCAACCGCTTGAGAACAATGTCCTTGAACTGGACGGTCATGGGCGGGCCCGTGTGAATCTGCAATGCGAGCACGCCGGAGGCGGCGGCCTTTTCAGGATGTTCATCGATGACCTCGATAGTAGCCACACCATTGATGAAATGCTGCAGGTGATTGCCCCGGGCGACGATGCGGTAGTCGTTCCATTCCTCATGTTTGATGGCGGCCTGGATCTCATCGCTCTTTCCGACGGACCCGATCACCTCGACCTTGTGCTTCTTCGGGTCGGCGGGATCCGGCTTAATGACGGTTTTCTGGCCGCGTTGGGCGAGAATGCCGCGCCCGCGCTCCTCGTACAGAATGCCGCTGTAGTTCTTGCCGGCTTCGAAGTCCGCCTGATAGCCCCCGACGATGGGCCCGAACTTGCCCTCACTGATGACCTTGCTGCGATACTGAATGCCGGAGTTCCCGTTGATGATGCGGTACTTCAGGTGCAACTCGAAATCCGCCACGGTCCCGTTGGTCCAGACGAGAAACGTATTGTGCTCCAACTTTGGATCAGCCTTCGTCACACCGGTAATGGCTCCGTCCTGCACGGACCAAAGCGCCGGATGACCACGCCAACCCGTAAGATCATGCCCGTTGAAAAGGATTTCGCCGTCGGCCGCGAAGGTTGGCGAGCCGGCGGCAACGATGACGCCGAGAATTAGCGGGGCTGGAAGTCGGATTTGCATACGGACGGATTTTGCCAGCAGCCCGACGTTTGGCCAGCACGGATTCGACACGCGAGCGGGGCGGGAAATTGGACGTTGCGGCCGGTACCGGCGTCTCTAGATTGCCATCCCGCTATGACTTTTTCGAAGGCTGAACTCTGGCAACGCTTCGTGCGCTACTACACCGCATTTCCGAACCTTGGGCTCACACTCGACATCAGTCGGGTGAATTTCCCGGAGGGATATTTCAAATCCATGGAACCGCGAATGCAGGCCGCCTATGCGGCCATGCGAGATTTGGAGGCCGGTGCCATCGCGAATCCCGACGAAAACCGCATGGTGGGCCACTACTGGTTGCGCAATCCAAGTCTGGCTCCGTCCCATGCGATCCGGCATCAAATCGAAGGCACACTGGCGGAGATCAAATCGTTCGTAGCGAAAGTTCACGATGGAACCATTCGCGGCGCACAGGGCACATTTCAGGAGCTGTTGCTCATCGGTATCGGAGGGTCGGCGCTTGGTCCTCAGTTTGTCGCTCATGCCCTTGGCCACCCCGACCGGGACAAGATGAGGCTTCATTTTTTCGATAACACCGACCCGGACGGGATGGACAAGGTGTTAGCGTCATTGCGGGGAAAACTCGGGCGTACGCTGACTTTGGTGGTCTCGAAATCGGGTGGGACGAAGGAGACGCGGAACGGGATGCTCGAGGCAAAGTTCGCCTATGAGAGCGCGGGACTTGCCTTTGAAAAGCATGCAGTGGCCATTACAAGCATCGGCAGTGAACTCGACAAGTTGGCCACGGGCGCGGCATGGACGGCTCGTTTTCCCATGTGGGACTGGGTGGGCGGGCGCACGAGCGAAACCTCAGCAGTGGGACTGCTCCCGGCGGCACTACAAGGCATCGACATCGACGAGCTCTTGCGTGGAGCACGATGCTGCGACGAACAAACTCGTAGCACAGTGACCGCCATGAACCCTGCGGCGCAACTGGCCTTGATGTGGTTCTATATCGGTAAAGGTCGTGGTGAAAAGGACATGGTCATTCTCCCATACAAGGACCGCCTTGAGCTACTTTCCAAGTATCTGCAACAGCTAATTATGGAGTCCCTTGGTAAGGAGAAGGATCTTCACGGCCATATCGTCAACCAAGGCATCGCCGTCTATGGGAATAAAGGATCGACCGACCAACATGCTTACGTACAACAGCTAAGAGATGGGGTGGCAAACTTTTTCGTCACGTTTATTCAAGTCCTAAAGGACCGCGATGGCCGCTCGGTCGCAGTCGAGGAGGGTGTCACTTCAGGTGACTACCTAAACGGCTTCTACTTGGGCACGCGCCAAGCCCTCTACGAAAACGGCCGCGAATCAATCTCTATCGCTATCGATCGGGTTAGCCCTTTTTCAATCGGAGTCCTGATCGCCCTATTCGAACGAGCGGTAGGATTCTACGCCTCTCTCATTTCCGTAAACGCTTATCACCAACCCGGTGTCGAGGCCGGCAAAAAGGCGGCCGGCAACATGATCTCTCTGCAATGTGCGATTCTGAAACGCTTGGGGACCAACGAGGGGCGCCGATTCTCGGTAGCCGACCTTGCCAATGCCATTGGCAACGAGGACTTGGAATCGGTCTTCAAAGTTTGTCAGCACTTGGTAGCGACCCGACCAATGGTTGAAGGTGACAACCTGGCAACTCCGGACAAGGCCACGGTCTGGCTGCGACGATAGGGGCCACAATCGACCGCATGGGAAACGATGCCTGGTCGAGGAGCTGTCATTTTTAGATTCGTTGTCCGCCGCTGCCAATACGTCCGGTTGGCTGGATTCAATTGGGTTTGCCTCAGCCGGAACGACGCCGCTGGATTGGAGGGCGCACCCGCCCCACGCGCCGTCAACCGCGCACCTGCGGTCAACAGCAGGCGTCCAATCCGCGGCACTGTTTGGTGAAATCGTTTGCGGCCATGTTCGACGCGAGGGCACGCCGAACCCAGCCAACCTGGTTGCACTCCCCATCAAGTCGCCTGCATTGATTATTTTACGCTATTGTAAATTAAATGTTTAAGCATTGTTCCGCTCTCGGCTCAGCCACACTAGCAAGATCCCTACGTCCGACGGCGACACGCCCGAAATCCGTGAGGCTTGACCGATCGTTGCGGGACGAATCCTAGCTAGCTTTTGGCGAGCTTCGCTTCGAAGGCTCGGGATTTCATCGTAGTTCACACTTTCTGGTATCCTCTTTTCTTCCAATGACTTGATCCTTTCGACATCGAGTTCCTGTCGCCGCAAGTAACCTTCATACTTGAGTGCAATCTCGACTTGTCGCGTGATTTCTTGCGGCAAATCCGTTCGAGCGTGAGGCAAATCCCCATAGCTCATCTCAGGGCGACGTAGAAGCTGCGCGAGCGTCTCTTGATTCACCCGAGTCGAATGCAGTCTAATCAGTTCCGCTTGGATAGCCTCCTCCTTGACCGCCACCCGACGATAGTGCTTTCCGGACAAAAGACCAACCTCGTACCCAATCTTCGACAAGCGGAGGTCGCAGTTATCCTGTCTCAACAGTAACCGATACTCTGCTCGAGATGTGAACATCCGGTAAGGCTCAAGGGTTCCCTTGGTGACCAAGTCATCGATCAAAACCCCAATGTATGCTTCGTGCCGCTGAAGGACTACGGGACTCTTCCCCTGCACTTTCCTAGCTGCGTTGATGCCTGCCATCAGTCCTTGTGCCCCGGCCTCTTCATATCCCGAGGTTCCGTTGATTTGCCCGGCGAGGAACAGACCCGCGCAAGCCTTCGTTTCAAGACTTGGACGCAACTGCGTGGGAAACGCGAAGTCATACTCGACCGCATACGCAGGGCGCATGATCTCAGCCCGGTCGCACCCCACCACGCTTCGGACCAGTTCCACTTGGACATCAAACGGGAGTGAGGTCGAGAGGCCGTTGACGTAGATCTCGTCCGTGGCAATCCCCTCAGGCTCCAAGAAGACTTGGTGGGATTCCTTGTCGGAAAACCTCACAATCTTGTCTTCGATGCTGGGACAATACCGAGGCCCAACCCCTTGGATGATACCGGAATACATCGGAGACTTGTGGAGGTTGGAACGGATCAATTCGGCGGTTCTCTTGGTGGTCCGGGTGATGTAGCAAGGCACCTGTCCACCGGCCCGATCCAGAATGGAGTTTGGTGGATACTTCTGCTTGGCGCCATTTTGTGACGGAATCACCTCGTCGGTCCGATGCGCCGAAGCCCGCGAGTGTTCCATGTGGAACAATTCGTCGTTCCACAGGTCTTCCCTCCAGAAACTGAACCAAGGAACAGGTTCGTCACCGTGTTGGACCTCCATCCGCGCGAAGTCAATCGACCGCCTAACCAAGCGCGGCGGTGTTCCCGTCTTCAACCGCCCCAGTTCAATCCCAATTTCAACGAGAGAATCTGACAGTCCCATCGCAGCAGGCTCCCCTGCTCGTCCGCCGCTCTGTTGATTGTCCCCAACATGCATTAACCCCCGCAAAAACGTCCCGGTCGTCACCACTACCGCCTTGGCGCGATACTGCACGGCGAGCAAGGTCTCCACTCCATAAACTTGTCCATCTCGCACCAATAGTTTCGTCGTCTGACCCTGCCTGCAATCCAGCCGCTCTTGACGCTCACAGATCCATTTTAAGCGAAACTGGTAGGCCTTCTTGTCGCATTGAGCGCGAGGGGCCCACACGCTCGGCCCCTTCTTCGTGTTGAGCATCCGGAACTGCAGTCCTGCCATGTCCGTGTTCTTGCCCATCTCACCCCCCAACGCGTCTATTTCCCGCGCGAGATGCCCCTTCGCCAAACCACCTATGGCCGGGTTGCACGACATCTGACCGATCGTATCGAGATTGGTCGTCAACAGTAGTGTCTCACACCCCATCCTGGCCGAGGCGAGCGCCGCCTCCACCCCCGCGTGGCCCGCCCCAACGACGATGACATCATATTGCTTCGGATACACGAACATGCCCCGCATCGTATCAACAGTGCCGCAGCTTTCGAAACAAAAGTGGTTGGCACCGCAGCCATCATGCCGACTGAAGCGTGCGTCTTGGGCATAGGGAGATCGGGTACCGGTCTGCCAACGCGCTTGCTCACATTCATGGTCACCGAAGGCCAGAACATAAGGTGTTCTGCCAAATGCGAGGCCATCAAGGCCCTGCAAACCCCCTAAGAACATCAAAACGGACCAACCGGGCCGACCGAACGCCAGTAGAACCACCACGCCTACCAAGAACTTTGAAGCCGCCAAGCGGAAGGGGAACGGCACCGTTGGCAAAGCCGTCGCGCAGCGGGCAGGCGGCCCGTTGGCGCTCTCCAAGCGCTTGGCATGCCTTGTACCACCGCTTGAAGAGCTGCGGCAACCTGAGTTTGCCCTATCCGTGTTGGCAGCCCCCCAACCTACGGGGGAGCCCGTCGCGAGGTTCCGTCCCCAAACACCGCGTCCTCACCGGGCCTGATCAGCCAAGGCCTGACTCGCCTGCACGTTCTGGATGCCCAAAGAGCCACAGTGATTCCTCCGGACTCCCGTGCCCGCACTGAAACTCGATCTTCTCCCGCCGGCCGGGCGTTCGGCCCGGCGGCGGCATTGTTGGAGCCAAGGGGCCACTGAGCGCGTCACGCGCTTGGCTTGACAAATTAACTTTGTATTGCAAAGTATCTGCCATGAAAAGCGATTGGGCGACGGCCAACCTGCAAATCATCCGCACACTCATGGAGCGGGCTGCGCTCTATCGTCGCGCCCTTGCGCCCATCATGATCGCCGTGGGCTGCATCGGCTTGGCGGCGGCCATATTGGGGTGGACACTGGCGATCGCCGCGCCGCGCGCCTTCATCCTCTACTGGCTCGGAGTGGCCGCGATCGCGTGCGCGGTCGCCTTCTTACTCGTGCGGCGTCAAGCCATTCGGGCCGGCGAACCTGTCTGGTCACCGCCTGCGCGGCGGGTGGTACAGGCGGCCACCCCTCCCTTGGCCGCAGGCGGGCTCCTCGGCCTGGCGTTCTTGGCGATCCCCGCCGACACCGCGATCACCGCGAGTGGGAGTCCCGCCGTTGGCTTGGTGTGGCTGCCACCAAGCTGGATCGTTCTTTATGGATGTGCGATGCATGCTGCCGGGTTCTTCATGCCGCGGGGGATGCGGCCCTTCGGCTGGCTGCTGATCTGTGGCGGCTGCACTGTGTTTACCCTGAAAATCGCCGACGCAGCCGATCCGAGATTTGCGCATGCGACCATGGGGGCGTTCTTTGGCGTCGTCCACCAGGCCTACGGTTTCTACCTTTACCTGACCGAGAAGAAGGATTGTGGCGAGTGAACCCGGAACCGTTTCTCAACCTGGATCGCGTGATCCATGAGAAGGGGCGGATGGCGATCATGTCCCTGCTGGCAGCGACCCCGGAGATGTCCTTCACCGACCTGAAGAACACACTAAACATGACCGACGGAAACCTCACGACGCACATCCGGACCCTGCAACAGGCGGGCTACGTGGCCGTGACCAAGTCGGTGCACAAGAAGCGCCCGTTGACCACCTGCTCGCTCACGGCGGCGGGCCGCAGCGCCTTCCGGAACTACGTCAACCTGCTGGAGCAGATCGTCCGGCAGACCAAACAGGAGAACTGATCAAGCGAATCGAAACCAATCAATCCTCTCCGACCAAATACTTTGTAATGCAAAGCTAAACACTCGTATGAAAATCAAACGCGCCACTCATCTCGGCATGTGCTTCGGCGTCCGCGACGCCATTGCCTTGGCCCAAAAGACCGCCCGGCGGGAGTCCGTCACCGTCCTCGGGCAGCTCGTGCACAATCCGAACGTGCTCGAACGGCTCGGTCAAGCGGGCGTGCAGTTCGCGGACTCCCCAGCGGACGTGCGGACCGACACCATCCTGATCACAGCGCACGGCGCCTCCGAGCGCCGCCTCGCCGCCGCGGCCGCGACCGGCAAACGGATTCTCGAGGCCACCTGCCCACTGGTACATCACGCCCACCGGGAGCTGCGCGCTTTGGTGGCCGCAGGCTTTCATCCCGTCGTCATCGGCCAGCGGGGCCACGTCGAAGTGACCGGGCTTACCGAAGACCTGGACGCTTGCGACATCGTGCTCACCGAGGCGGACGTGGCGGGG
>DATLZF010000158.1:0-6926 GCA_035574135.1 Candidatus Methylomirabilota bacterium | reverse complement strand
GGCGGCGGCGGCGATCCGTCGCGAGCCCAGCCAGGCCACTGCTTCAACGCCGCCGGGCACTTCAAAACGGCCCGCCGCTGCTCCGCCGGGGACGCTCCAGATGCGCGCGGAGCCATCACGCGCCCCGGTCAGGAGCTGCGTGGCGTCTGGGCCGAAGGCCAGACTGTGCACGCTGGTTTCATGCGCCGGCCAGGTGCCGACAGTGTGGCCTTCGCCGTCCAGCAACCGGACCGTGCCTGCATCGGTGCCGAGGGCGATCCATTGGCCATCGGGGCTGACGGCCAGGCTGAGAGCGTTGGAGGCCGGATGCTCCCAGCGTTTCCCGCCGGGGCGGCGGCGCCAGAGCTTCACTTCGCGATAGCTGCCCGAGGCGAGCACCGTGCCCTCGGGGCTGAAGGCCAGCGATTGGACGAGATCCCGGTGCGCGGCTCCTGCGAGCACATTGCTGGCGCCCACGGCGAATTGCGGGTCGGCGAGTCGCGCCTCCAGCCGGCCGGCCGGCAGATGGTAAACGAAAAGACGATTGCCGCGGTTGCAGGCCGCGAACCGGCCGTCCGACGTGAGCGCCACGGCGTAGATGGGATTGAATTGATCGGGCAGGGGCTGCCACTCGACCGCGCCGAGGCCGCGCACCTCGCCGCGCGCGCCCTGGTCGATCCAAAGCTTGAGCAGCCCCAGTTCCTCCGGGGTGAGATTGCGGGCGTTGGACTTGTTGCCCACCGGCGGCATGATGGTGTCCTCCAACTGGTGCGCCGCCGCCTTGAGCAGCAAGCTCTCCGCGCCGCGTCCGGGTACCAGCGCCGGGCCGGAATCGCCGCCCTTCAGAATTGTCTGCGGCGTTTCGAGGATCAGTCCCGCCTTGGCCTTGGTCTGGTTATGGCACGCCAGGCAGTTTTCCTTGAGGATGGGCAGAATCTCGCGCTCGAAATCCACCGGCTCGGCGCGGCGCGGTTCCGCGATGGGCAGGCCGCTTGGCCGCGATGCGGGTGGGGGCAGGGTTCCGGGGTCGGCCGCCAGCGCGCCCAGCGACGCCAGGTTGAGGGAGAGACTGAGAAAGCGAACCAGCTTCATGCGGCAAATCGTTTCACTTGGCGGGCGGAGGGTCGATCACCCGCACCCGAATGGGAAGGGAATGGCTGGCGATGGCGACCTCCCGTGGCTTGGCCCGTTCGGCCAGGTCCTTGGCCCGTTTTGCGGTGGCTTCCCTGCGGGCGCCCGCCTCCCGGGCGCGTTGGATCGCCTCCTCGGCCGCCTTGGTGGCTTTGGTGCGCGTTTCCTCCGTCGCGGTCTCGTCCTTGTTGACCGCCTGAGCGTAGTCCTTGGCCTTCGCCGCGGCCGCCTCGAACTCCGCCGCTTCCTTCTCGGCCTGTCGCGCGGCTTCCTGCGCCGCCTTTTCTTCTTCGACGCTGGCGCGCCGATGGCGCCCCTTCGTCTCGACCTGGAGGTAGAGCGTGTGCGAACCGACGGGGAGCTTGTGTTGCGTCAGGTCCAGGACCAGCGTCGCGTTGGTGGCCTTGGCGTCCACCTCGAATTCCTTCGCGGATTCCAAAGCCGGCGACCCCGCCGGCCTGAGTTTGACCGGTCCGGTGAGCTCGACGTTGGCACGCACCTGGAGCGGCACCGACAGTTTGCCGCCGGCGACGACCTCGTGGGGCTGGTCTGTGTCGGGGCGAATCGAAATCGGGGCAGACTCCGCGCCGCACACGGCGAGGGCGAAGTCATCTGTGAGGCGGGAGACGACCGGTTCCTCGGCGGGGTTGGGAACATCCCAGATCAACGTGCCCCCGGCGGCTTCGTGGACGAGTTCGCGGTCTCCGACCTTTGCCCGCCCGATGATCCGGAGCGAGCCCGTCCACGCCGGCGCCGTATCGGCCGCCGTGAGGAAGAGGAAGGCCGAGTTCTTGCCGGGTTCGATGCGACTCGCACTGACCGAAACACCCGTCGGCAGGTTCTCCACGCCCAGCTCGATGGCGCCCGAGAAATTGTCGCGCCGCAGGGCAAGAACCTTCACCGGCACCGTTTCACCGCGACGGAGCAACGGCGACCACACCATCAGTTCCCTCGAGTCCTTCTTCTCCGGCGCCGGCGGCTGGGGCAGCGCCACCAGGCGGAAGTCCGGCGTCTCCCGTCGCATCGCCAGGCGGTAGGTGAGCAGCCCCTCCGGTCGCGGCCGGCTGAACAGATCACGCAGCAGAACGCGATAAGTGGCGTCCTCCGGGACCTCCCAGCGGAAAAGCGGATCGAACGAGGCCGTCGTGAACTCGGCGCCCCCGATGTTGGCATCGTTGTCGTAGAGTTCCTGCACGTCCGAGACCTTCTCGGTGCCATCCGCCTCCCGCGTCACGCGCTGGATGAGCACAAAGGGATCCGTGGCGCAGCCCAGCCGCTGCGAGACCACCTCCACCCAGAAGACCTCGCCCTTCCGGGCCTGGAAGGTGAACCAGTCCTTGTCGCCGGCCGGATGAAACCGGCCCGAGACCTCGCACGGAAGGTCAAGCGGCTGGGCTTCGCCCGGTCGGTCGTTGGGCTCGTGCTCCTGCAAGACCGGAGCCGTGGCCAGGCTCACGAAGACGGCTTCACCGCCGGGCATCTCCGCGGGGTGGTGCCAGAACCCATCGACCCCGAGCGCGGGGGGCTGGCGGGTGGGGTGCCGCGCGCGGCCGCGATCATCCGGCGCCGGTGCCTGCACCTGGCCGGCGAGGCGTTCGAGTGGCTTGCCGCTCACCGCATGCCCACGATCGGTCGTGCCCCCGGGGAGATTGCGACCGAGTAGCACGATCGGGCCGCGTTCGCCGGGCAGGAGGGCCGCCGGCAGAACTCCCTCGATTCGGGGCTGCGTGCTTGCGGTGAGTCGGTAAGTGTAATCGTCGCCGCCCCGAAACAGGAGGTCATGCACCCGCACGATCACCGGCATGTCGGCTGGTGCGGTAAAGTCGAGCACGCCGCCGCGCCGCGCGCGCTCCAGTTCCCGTCCGTCTGCCGCCAACAGCATCAAGGCCGGGTCCATTCGCGAATCGAGGTCCGCGGTCCGGCACTCGACCACCAGCCGTTGTCCTTGCCCGAGCGCCACACGGAAGTGATCCACGGCCTGGCCCTGGGCGCGGGCGTTTACCACGGTGTTCAAGGGAAGCTCAAACGCGTTGGTGGCGGGTCGGGCGCCATCGGTCCTGGCGATCTCGGGCCGGGCGCCCACGACGAAGGCTCGCGGATTGGACACTCCGAAGCGACCGACGGCGCGCACGTCGTACGTGCCCGGCGGGGTGTTGGAGGCAATGGCCACGAGGAAGCGGTTGACCTCGGGAAACCCGGTTGATTCATTGAGCTTCGGCCTGGCCGAAAGCCCGCGCTGCGAAAAATGCAACCCGGCCAGATCGTCAAGATCACTCCCGGTCACCACGACCTCGACGGTGGTCCCGGCCTGTCCGCCGGGGGGGAAGATGCTCTGGAGTCGTGCCACTGGCAGGTGGGCGGGCCTGGCGGCGGTCCCGCCCAGCAGGAGCACCAGCGCGGCGCCGAGGCTGTGGGGGCGGCGCCTCGTCATCGGGTTGAGCCAGGATCGGATCATGAATTCGCGCGGTCGCAAGGTAATGACCCATCGACCGCGACCGGCATTCACGAAAACGTGGGCGGGTCAGACCCCGCGATTGGCCCGCCACAACAGAACGATGCCGACAGCCTGAAAGAGGAAATTGGGAACCCACACGATCAGGTGCGGGAAATACTCGGGCCGGGTCTCCAGGGCTTCGCCGAGAATGATGAAGCCGTAATACACCACCACCAGCACCAGTGCGGCCGCCACGCCCGCCGTGGTTTCGCGTCGGTGCCCCCGAATGCCCAGAGGAATTCCCACCAGGGCAAAACCGACGCAGGCCAGCGAGAAGGACACCTGCCGGTGCATCTGCACCCGGATCGGCAGCGTCAGGTCGCCCCGTTGTTTGCGGAGGGTTTCGAGGCGGGCGGCCAGTTGTTCGCGTGTGGGCCGGGCCTCGACGGGACCGAGGCCAATCTGCCGTTCGATTTGTCGCAGTTCCTGCCGCAGTTCGAGGAAGGTCATGTCCGTGAGCCGCCGCCGTTTTTTGGCCCCCACCGGGGCGAGGCTTTCGGTGATTTCGAGCGCCGCAGCATGAACGGGCACGCCGCGGTCGCGCTCGTCCTCGCGCCAGCTCACTCGCCACACGTCACGCAATTGCACCGTCATCGTGCGCCGTTCGCGGTCGGGCTTCAGCGTGCCCTCGCTGGCGCGGAACTGCGTCTCCACCCGCCCGTCCCGGTCCACGGTGTAAACGAGGATGTCCTCGAGTTCGTTGCCCTTCACGCGGCCGACGTAGATGATCCGCCCGGGAAAGTCCTTGATGAACGTTTTCTCGGGCAACAGCGCCCCCAGGCTTTCCAGCCCCGAGTCGAGCAACAGGTTTTTGTAGGTCGTGCGGCTCCGGGGACCGATGTGGAGATTCACCACCGCGCAGATCCCGCTCAACACGACGCTCAACAGCAGCACGGGCGTGACCCACGCCACCAGGCTCACGCCGCCCGCGCGCACGGCCGTCAGCTCGTGGTCCGCACTCAGGCGGCCAAAGACCAGGAGCGTGGCCGTGAGCAGTCCCATGGGCAGGGCGAAGACGAGCACCCAGGGAATGAGCAGGAGGATCGACCGCGCCACCAGACCGAGGGAAGCCTGCCCATTGGCCAGCAACACCAGCACCTCCTTGAGCACCGTGCCCAGCAACAACAGGCCGGTGAAGACCGCCACCGTCAGCAGGAGCGCGGCCAGAATCTGCCGCGTCAGGTAGTGGTGTAGCGTGCGCACGGAGCAGGATCCTCGTCAGCCGGTGCCTGCGATCCCGGCGGGCCGCGCGTGTTCCACGACCTCCTCGTCTCGTGGGCGAGCGTGTTTCAACGCGGGCGAAGGGATTTCCACGGCTCCCGGTCGGCCAGTTCCACCGTGATGGGACCCGGAGCGTCCGCCGGCGAAATTACCGCCAGGAAATCCAGCACGTCCGGACCGGTGTTATAGGTCCCGTGCACCATGCCGGCGGGCAGGTACACCGAGTCCCCGGGCCCCACGGTGCGTTTCTCGCGCTCCACCCACTGCTCCGCCGTGCCCGACAGCACGTAGAGGATCTCCTCGCGGCCCGGGTGATGGTGAAAGGGATGGGCCTGGCCCGGTGCGAGATGAGCGCGCACGAAGAGCAGATTGGTGTGGCGCACCATACCGGGCCGGCACAACCAGAAGTGTGTCTTGCCCGGCAACTGTTCCACCTCGGCTTCGCGCAGGGATACGAAACGGAAAGCCGGCAAGGAAGCGTTTGACATGCGCGCAGTCTTAGGGCGGGACGCACGCCAGTTCAAGCTTTAGCCGGCCGGTGGTGTGCGGTCCGGCTGCCGCGCGCGAACGCGACCTTGGAACACCTGCGGCGGTGTTCCGCGGTTGCCGGGAACCATCAGGGCAGATCGGTGTGGCCCATCAGGAAGCGGTCGCACTCGCGGGCGGCGCCACGGCCTTCGTTGAAGGCCCAGACCACCAGACTCTGGCCCCGGCGGCAGTCGCCGGCGGCGAAGACCTTGGGGATGCTCGTTTGAAACTTGCCGTGCTCGGCCTTCACATTGGTCCGCGCATCGCGCTCGACCTGAAGCGCGTCGAGCAGCGGCTGCTCGGGCCCCAGGAAACCCATGGCCAGCAGCACGAGCTGGGCGGGGCGCGTCTGCTCTGTGCCGGCCACCTCCTTCGGCACGAACTGGCCCTTCTCGTTCTTTTCCCACTGAATTTGCACCGTCACCAACTCCTTCACGTGGCCGGTGTCGTCCCCGATGAACTTTTTCACCGTGGTCAGATACACGCGCGGATCGGCGCCAAACACCGCGGCGGCCTCCTCCTGGCCGTAGTCGAGCCGGTAAATCTTTGGCCACTCGGGCCACGGATTGTCGGGCGCCCGCTGGAGGGGGGGGCGGGGCAGGATTTCCAACTGCACCAGGCTGCGGCACCCGTGGCGCATCGCCGTACCCACGCAATCGGTGCCCGTGTCCCCGCCGCCGATGACCACCACGTCCTTGCCAGCGGCGCTGATGAAGTTCCCGTTCTTGTGTCCGTCGAGCAGCGCCTTGGTGTTGTGATGCAAGAACTCCATGGCGAAGTGAATGCCGCGCAGGTGGCGGCCTTCGATGGGCAAATCGCGCGGCTTGGTGGCGCCGGTGCACAGCACGATGGCGTCGTAGTCTTCCAAGAGCTTCTGCGCGGGCAGGTCCTTGCCCACCTCGGTGTTGGTCACGAACTGGACGCCTTCCTTGACCATGAGGTCGATCCGGCGCTGCACCACGGCGCGCTTGTCCAGCTTCATGTTCGGAATGCCGTACATGAGCAGGCCGCCGACGCGGTCCGCCCGCTCAAAGACGGTGACCGTGTGGCCGGCTTTGTTCAGTTGCGCGGCGGCGCACAGCCCTGCCGGGCCGGACCCCACCACGGCGACCTTTTTCCCGGTTCGCCGGGCCGGCGGTTGGGGCACCACCCAACCGGCCTCCCAGCCGCGGTCAATGATCGAGCACTCGATGTTCTTGATGGTGACGGGGGGGTTGTTGATGCCCAAGACGCACGAGCCTTCGCAGGGCGCCGGGCAGACCCGGCCGGTGAACTCGGGGAAGTTGTTGGTCTTGTGCAGCCGTTCGAGTGCCTCGCGCCACAGGCCGCGATACACCAGATCGTTCCACTCCGGAATGAGGTTGTTGATCGGGCAACCGGCGGCCATGCCGTTGAGCAGGGTGCCGGTGTGGCAAAAGGGCACGCCACAGTCCATGCAACGCGCACCCTGCTGCTGGAGCTTCGTGTCCTCGAAATGCAGGTGAAACTCGTTCCAGTCGCGAATGCGCTCGACCGCCGGACGATCCAGCGGCAACTCGCGCAGATACTCGATAAATCCGGTCGGCTTGCCCAT
>DATLZF010000157.1:0-3647 GCA_035574135.1 Candidatus Methylomirabilota bacterium | reverse complement strand
TGCACGCCGGGATCAGCGCCATCCTGTCTGCGGGCTTTCTCGCCTTGAGCGCCATCGCCGCGGCTCTGGCCCGCGGGTGGCTCCGCCTCGCCGGCCCGGCGCTGTTGTGCGTCTTTGTGGTCGCGAGCATGGTCGCCGCCCGCGGTGGCCACGTGTGGCCGGTGACGATGTGCGCCGCGGCTTGCGTTTTGGGCTGCAGCCTCGGAAAACGCCTCGTGCCGGCCCTTGCCGAGACAGCCGTTGCTTGGCCAGCAGGAGGCCGGTCGGCCCGGCCAAAGCGTGGTCCAAACCAATCATGACGCGAAGCTCCAACTGGCGCATCGCCCGGATGGCCCTGGGTGTCGTGCTGATTGATCAACTGACGAAGCTGCTGGTGCTGCGCTACCTGGGTTTCGCCGACGAGCGGGTGGTCATCGAGGGCTTTTTCAAGTTCGTGCACTGGGGCAACACCGGCGCGGCCTGGAGCCTGTTCACCGGCAACAATGACGCTCTCGCTCTGGTCGCGATCGTCGCCCTTTTCGTGTTGTTCTTCACTCGTCATCACTTCGATGCCCACACCTTGGGGGGGCAAGCCGCCCTCGGACTCATCTTTGGCGGGATCATCGGCAATCTCATCGACCGTCTGCTGCCCAGCCGCCAGCACGTCATCGACTTCCTTTACTTCTATGTCGTCCGGCGAGATGGCGTTGAGGCCGGCTTCCCCGCCTTTAACATCGCGGACAGCGCCATCTGCACCGGCGTGGGATTGCTGTTTTTCCTTTCCCTGCGGCAGGATCGGACGGAACGGCAGGTGGGCGAGCCGCCCACGCCCTAGGCCATGTCACCACGACGCGTTCGTCGCGCATGAGCGCCCGATCGGAAACCTTCACCATCGAGCAGTCGTTTCCGCGCGAACGGCTGGACGTCTATCTGCGCTGGCGCTACCCGGCGGTGTCGCGAGGCACTCTGCAACGGCTGATCGAAGCGGGTGACATTTTGATCGACGGCCAGAGGGTCAAGCCCACCCACGCGCCGCGTGCCGGCGAAACCGTAACCGTCACCTGGCCCGAGGCCCGTCCTGCGAAAGCGCAGCCCGAGGAAATTCCCCTGCACATCCTCTACGAGGACGAGGACCTCCTCGTGGTCAACAAGCGTCCCGGCATGGTGGTGCATCCCGCCGCCGGCACGCCCGAGCACACGCTCGTCAACGCCCTGCTGCACCATTGCCGCGGACAACTCAGCGGTATTGGGGGAGTGGCGCGGCCCGGCATCGTTCATCGCATCGACAAGGACACGAGCGGCTGTCTCGTCGTGGCCAAAAACGACGTCGCCCATGCCCGGTTGGCCGACCAGTTCGCGGAGCGCACGGTCCAGAAGACCTACCAGACCCTTGTCTGCGGCGAACTCGCGCATGATCAAGGTGAAATCCGGGCCGCCATCGCCCGGCACCCGAGCCACCGCAAGCGCATGGTGGTTAGCGATGGCTCGGGACGCGACGCTTGGACGAGCTACGAGGTTCGTGAGCGCCTGCGGGGTGCCACTTGGGTGGAAGTGCGGCTCCACACCGGGCGCACCCATCAGATCCGGGTCCATTTTCAACACCTCGGCCACCCGTTGGTGGGCGACCCGACCTATGGTGCGCGCCCGAACCGACGCCTGTCGGAACTCACCGGCTACACCGCCCCGCGGGTACTGCTGCATGCGCACACTCTCACCTTCGTTCATCCGCGACATGGCGAACCCGTCACCTTCGAGGCTCCCCTGCCCGAGGATTTTCGCGAAGCGGTTCGACTGCTGCGCGCGGATGGGGGGAAGGAACCCGCCGCTCCGGCGCCGGGCAAGTTCACGGCACGATGACGCGCAAGCGTGCCGGTTCCACGGTGAAGTTGGCAGGCACCGTTCCCGCCAGCTCACCTTCGAGGTGGAAGGGCGTCGGGCCCGCACTGGTCAGGCGCGCAGCAGCCCCGCGCAAATGGCGGGCCCCGCCCACGGAGTAAAGGCGACGGGTCAATAAGCCGCCCATCGCCCGGACCATGCCAAGCGGGTTCAGTCTGGGGATGACAGTTACTTCGACCAGACCGTCCCGCGGGGACGCAGCCGGAAAGAGGACCCAGCCCCCCGCGTAGAACCGGCCGTTGCCCAGCAGCACCAGTTCGCCTTCCGCGCGCCGCCCACCACACTCCACCTGCACCCGCGGCAACGGAGGCGTGAGCGCCCGCAACGCGGCTGCAACGTAAGCCAGCCGCCCCATCCTCTGCTTCAAGCCCCAGTCAACGATCCCCACGGCCCGGGCATCCCAGCCGGCCCCGGCCATCTGGACAAAATAGCGTCGGATCGGCCGGCCGCCATCGCAGTAATCGGCCCGCACCACGTCGAATCTGATCTCCCTCTCCGCCCGGATGACGCTCCACGCTTCGAGCGGTCGCGATGGTATTCGCAATTCAGCGGCAAAGACATTGACCGTGCCCAGTGGCAGTACCGCCAACCGGGCGCGTTCGAAACCCTCATCCGCATCGGCCATGCCGTTGAGCACTTCATTCACGGTGCCGTCGCCGCCGGCCGCTACGACAGTCTGGTAGCCGTTCGCCACCGCATTGGCAGCGAGCGCGCGGGCACTGCCGGGCCCGTTAGTGGGGTGCAGATCACAGTCCTGTTTGAGGCGATCGAGCAGGGGGCGAAAGCGGATTGCCCTGCCACCCCGGGCCACCGGGTTGAAGATGACGGCGATCTTCACGCGCGAGCAGAGCGAAAGTGCGAGGGCGAGAATTGACGCGAGACACCCATGGCGGGAACGGTAAGGGGATGCCGTTCGTTCGGTCAATCGGGGCCGGAAACATCAAGGCCGCGGCGTGGACAAGGGAAACACACCACAAAACCCTCATCACACGCGCGGCCTGAGTGCGCGTCGCGTGCGCGATCCGGAACCACCGGACTGGCATCCCGACGCGGGCCTCGCCGACCGGCCAACCGCCGGTCAGTAAGATGGCATCACGGACGATGGCGCTGGCACGCTGCTCGGAGGCAGTTCGTTCCAGGAGGTGACGATCCACCCCCGCGAGGGGCCGATGGTTGCCAACGCTTCGTCGTAGTGAAAATTGAAGTGGCCGTTAAGACGGGCGGTGGCGGTGACGCTCGCCCCCACGAAATCCACCGTGTCGTTGCCTCCGCCGTTCAACACCAGATCGGCATTGGGCGCGTAGATGGCGCCGGTGAAACTGGCGTTGCCACTGAAGGAAATGGAAGTGCACGTGGGCAGCCCCCAGAAGATGAACGCGTCGGCCGTGCCATCGCTGTTGGCCGTGTTGTTGCCGCTCAGACTCGCGCTGGCGGCTGCGCAATAGAGGTTCAGCGTTTCCCCCGGCTTGATCACGAGCGCCGAGATGTTGAGGCTCGAAGTCACGTAGAGCACGGCGTCCCCTTTCACATAGACGCTGCCGTTCAAGCTGGAAAGCTCCCAGTTGCCATCGTCGAGGATGTAGTCGTAGTACGTCACATTGGTGAACCAGTTCGTGGCATAGCTCGTCGAGGTGTAGGTGAAGGTTGGATGCGTGAAACCGGTGATTTTCTTGCCGCTGGCGTTCCAGTTGGTGATCACGGGGCCGGGGGAGCCGTTGGGGTAGGTGCTGGAAGTGGTCGTGTTGGTCGTGATGGGTTCGGTGACCCCGTAA
>DATLZF010000156.1:0-5483 GCA_035574135.1 Candidatus Methylomirabilota bacterium | reverse complement strand
CCATTCCTGGGTGTCCAGCCCGGGCAACGGTCTGCTGATGGAATCCTATTTGGTCGCGGGCACAGAGCCCACCGTGGAGTCCCTGCTGGCCAGCCCGAACTACCCGAACAATCCCTTCCGGAGCGATTTGCTCCGCGCCTTCGATTCACGCTTGGTCTTCCCCGACGACAGCCAGGAAGGCTACGGGGCGCGCATTCGCGGTGTCTTCATTCCGCCGGTGTCCGGCAATTGGGTGTTCTTCGCCCGCACGCGCCAGTTCGGCGTGGTCAATCTCAATCCCAACGGCACCGACCCGGCCGGCGCCCGGGAGATCCTCCGCCAGAGCACCGAGAATGCGCCATTCAACTGGAATCGCCTCGTTTCGTCCCTCCAACCTCTGCGGGCGGGCCGCGCCTACTACATTGAGGGCCTCTACAAGGGCGCGGTGGGGCCGGACTTCCTCAAGGTCGCCGCGCGGCTGGCCGGCACAGGGGATCCGATGCCGGTGGATTCCCCGGACACCGACAGCCCGGACGCAAACTCGCTCGCCGGCGGGTTCATCGCCTTCCCTTTGGCTCCAAAAAACCTGGGAGGCGCCATGTCCATCACCCGCGACCTTGCGGACATCACCATTGAAGACGGCCACCCGGTCACGCTTTCCATCGACGTGAACAATCCGAGCCAACTGCCCATAATCTACCAGTGGTATCGTGATGGAGCCCCCATCCCCGGGGCAACCACACCCGCGTACACGTTTGAAGCCGTCCTGGCGGACAGCGGTGCGACCTTCCACGCGGAGATCACCAAGATCGGCGCTGCCCCGCTCACCACCCGCACGGCCACACTGACGGTCAACCCGGACACCACGGCCCCGCGCGTTCACTCCGCCTTCTGCAGCTACAGCAACCTGATGGAAGTCGTCGTCGTTTTCTCAGAGCGCGTGGACGTGGGCGGAGCCCAGGACACCTTCAACTACGCCCTCAACCCCATCGGCGAGATTCAGATCCAATCGGCCACCCTCGAGTCCGATGCACGGACCGTCAGGCTCACGTTGAGCGATGCCTTGACGTCGGGCGCCACCTACAACCTTACCGTGAGCAGCATTGCCGACCTGGCGGGCATCCCCATCGACCCCGCCCACGACTCGGTGTCCTTCGTGGCGGGTGGCGACGCCCCCGGCCTGTTGATCGTGCAGGAAGGGGATCGCGTCGTCGTCTCCTGGCCGGCGCCCTCTCCCGGCTTCGTGTTGCAGGAGGCGCCGTCCCTCGCGGTACCGCCCGCCAACATCATGTGGACCGACGTGGCGTCAGCTCCCCAACTGATCGGCGGCCGCAACGTGGTGCGGCTCACCATCGTGAACCAGCAACGCGTGTTCCGTCTCCGACGCCCGTAGTCTGTTCAGCCGCGTCGAGCCGGGCCCCTGGCCCACCCGCCAGGGTCCCGGCTTTGCTTTGGCCCTTCGCCGGGCGCCCGAAGGCGTTTGATCCGATGCGCCTTTTACAGGCCCAGCCGAGGTGAAGCCGGGTTCGCACCTCGGCAAGGAACAGGCCGACACTGCGTTTTGCCGGCGATGCGCCCGACTACTGCTGGCGGGCACTCCTCATGGAGCAAGAACGGTGGGATGCCGCTGGTGGACGACCACCGGCTCAACCACCGCGTCAAATCACCGTCCCGTGCGGGATCACACCGTTCTTGGGAATGACGACAACGCCGTCGCGGATTGAATAGAGCGGATGATCCATGGTGTCAGGCTTGCCCGCGGGCGAAATGACCACGTTGTCCCCGATGCGGGCATTCTTGTCGATGATGGCATTCTCGATGGTCGTGTTCTGCCCAATACCGATGCGCGGTTTGCCCAGCATCTCGTTTTCGAGGATGGAAGCCTGAGATTCGTAATAATCGCCGCCCATGGACACGACACGGTGCAACTGACTGCCGGCGCCGATGATGCTGCGGATGCCGATGATCGAGTTCGAAATGCGGGCCTGGTTGATGATGCAGCCATCGGAGATGACCGCGTGGTCGATCTGGGCGCCATTGATCTTGGAGGCCGGGAGGAAACGTGGGCGCGAGAAGATGGGGGCGCTCATGTCGAAGAAGTTGAAGCGGGGCAACTCGGCGGCGACGTCGAGATTGGCCTCGAAGAAGGCGCCGATGGTGCCGATGTCTTCCCAATACCCCTGATATACATAAGAGAAAACCCGGTGGCTGGCGATGGCGGATGGGATGACATGCTTGCCAAAATCGGTAAGCGTGTTGTCGAGCAGCTTCACCAGCACGTCCCGGTTGAAGAGGTAGATGCCCATCGAGGCAAGGTAAAAATCCTCATCGCCCTCGATGCCGAGCCGGCCGTAGGAGGCGCGATCCAGTCGCAGCGAGTCGAGCACCGCCGGGTCCTTGGGCTTCTCAACGAATCGGGTGATGCGCCGTTCGGAATTGATCTCCATGATCCCGAGGGACTGAGCCGAGGCGCGATTGACCGGAATGGTGGCGATCGTCAGATCGGCGAGCGTCTCGATGTGTTGGGCGATGACGCGGCGGAAGTCCATCCGGTAAAGCTGGTCCCCGCTGAGGATCAGGGCGTAGTCGAAGTCGTGGTTGAGGAGATGAGTGAGATTCTTCCGCACCGCGTCCGCCGTGCCCTGGTACCACGAGGTATCCGTCAGCGTCTGCTCAGCGGCCAAAATCTCCACGAAGCCCCCGGAAAAGTGGTCGAATTTGTAACTCTGCGATATGTGCCGGTGCAGGGAGGCGGAGTTGAACTGGGTGAGGATGTAGATCCGCTTCAGGTTGGAGTTGATGCAATTGGAGATCGGAATGTCCACCAGACGGTATTTGCCCGCGAGGGGGACGGCGGGTTTGGATCGCTCCTTGGTCAGCGGGAAGAGCCGCGTCCCTTGGCCGCCACCCATGATCACGGCGAGCACGTTCCCCGTGTTGGGTGACATCCGTCTTGGCTGCATCATAGCGTCAATCCTTTCTTGCGGATCTTGGTGCGCCCTCTATACCTTGCCGCCCTTGAGAAGGGCAAGAGGCAACCGATAATCTCGCCGGACGCCTCGCCCGTCTCCGCGTCGCCGCGGGGACCACGCGACATTACGACTCATGTGCGGCATCATCGGCTATGTGGGCCAACGCAAAGCGGCTCCGATCATCGTGGAAGGACTGCGGCGCCTTGAGTATCGCGGCTACGACAGCGCCGGTCTGTCCGTGCTGAACGATCAAGGCCTCGAAACACTCAAAAAAAAGGGCCGAATCGACGAGGGGCTGGCCCGCCTGCTCGAAGCCACCCCCCTCGAGGGCACCCTTGGCATCGGACACACCCGCTGGGCCACTCACGGCGAACCTTCGGACCTCAATTCGCATCCCCACGGCGACGAGTCCGGCCGTCTCGTGGTGGTGCACAATGGCGTCATCGAAAACTTCGAGCGGCTGCGCGAGCGGCTCCAAGGCCATCGCTTCCGTTCCGACACGGACACCGAGGTGCTGGCTCATTGGATCGGCGTGCACTACGCCCGCCTGGCCGGGGAGACACTGGGGCCGCCCTCCCTGGCGGCGGCCGTGATGGACGCCTTGCGCGAGGTGATCGGCACCTACGGCATCGCCGTCATTTGTCGCGATCATCCCGGCGTGATCGTGGCTGCCCGGCGCGGCTCGCCGTTGCTCATCGGCGTGGGCGATGGCGAAAACTTCGTGGCCAGCGATGCCAGCGCCATCGTCGCGCACACACGGCAGGTGGCCTACCTGAACGACTACGACGTGGCCACCATCGAGGCCAATCGGTTCGAAGTGGCGAATCTGGGATCCGAAACGGCCCGCGTCCAGATCAGTGAGCTGGAGTTCGATGCCCGGGCGGCGGAGCGCGGCTCCTACCCGCATTTCATGCTCAAGGAGATCTTCGAGCAACCACGGACAGTGGCCAACGCGTTGCGAGGCCGGTTGCATCCCGAGGAAGCGACCGCGAAGTTCGGCGGTCTCAACATGACCGCGGCCGAACTGCGCGCCGTGGACCGGCTGGTCCTCGCAGCCTGCGGCACGAGCTGGCACGCGGCCCTGATCGGCGAGTACCTGTTCGAGGAATTCGCCCACATTCCCACCGAGGTCGAATACGCCAGCGAGTTCCGCTATCGCAACGCGCCCGTGGAAAAACACACCCTGATCCTCGTCATCACCCAGTCCGGCGAAACGGCGGATACGCTGGCCTGCCTGCGAGAAGCCCGACGACGCGGCCACAAGGTCCTCGCCTTGTGCAACGTCGTCGGCAGCACCATCGCGCGCGAGGCCGATGGCGGCATCTATCTCCATGCCGGGCCGGAAATCGGCGTCGCCTCCACCAAGGCGTTCACCTCCCAGGTCACCGTACTCGCCCTGCTGGCGCTGTTCATGGGGCGCATCCGCATGTTGTCCGCCGGCCGCGGACTGCAGTTGATCCGGGCCCTGGAAGCCATCCCCGGCCAGCTTGAGCAGGTGCTGGCGCGTCACAACGAGATCAGACGAGTGGCGCTCAAGTACGCCTCCGCCGAGGACTTTTTCTTCCTGGGCCGCCAGTACAACTTCCCCGTCGCGCTCGAAGGAGCGCTGAAGCTCAAAGAAATCTCCTACGTGCACGCCGAGGGCTACCCGGCGGCGGAAATGAAACACGGGCCGATCGCCCTCATCGACGAGCGCACACCCAGCGTCTTTCTCATCCCGTCCGATGGTCTTTACGAAAAGACCCTGAGCAACCTGGAGGAGATCAAGGCCCGCAAAGGCCCGATCATCGCCCTGGCCACGGAGGGCAACGCCCAACTCGCCAGCCGGGTCGATGACATCATCTTTCTACCGGCCACGCTCGAGCCGCTGTTCCCGCTCCTGGCTGTCGTACCGTTGCAATTGTTCGCCTATTACATCGCCGTCGCCCGGGGATGCGACGTGGACAAGCCCCGCAACCTCGCCAAGAGCGTCACGGTCGAATGATCAGCCCCCCGTGCGCCTCCTTCCGCACGCTTGACACACCGAGCCGTGCCCATCGTCGTGAGTGAGGCGGGGCTCACCCACGGAAATCTTCCCGTTGCCAATCAACAAACGGCCCCTTACTTTTTCCGGCTTTTTATGGTCCGACTGGTACTGTTTGACATCGATGGCACTTTGATTCTTAGCGGAGGAGCCGGCGAAAAAGCCTTTGCCAAGGTCTGTGCCACGGAGTTCGGCATCCCCGACGGGACGGCGACGCTCAAGTTTGCGGGGCGGACGGACACGTCGATCGTGCGTGATTTCTTCGTGCAGCATGACATCCCGCCGTCCGCGGAAAACTTCCGCCGCTTCTTCGATGCCTATGTCTTCTGGCTCGACCACATGCTCCATCTTTCGTGCGGGCGGATCCTTCCCAACGTGATCGAACTAATCGCCGGGATGGAAGCTCTGCCGGAGCCGCCCTTGATCGGACTCCTCACCGGCAACATCCGCCTGGGAGCCGAGATCAAGCTGGCTCATTACCGGCTGTGGGACCGATTCCAAATCGGCGG
>DATLZF010000155.1:0-2637 GCA_035574135.1 Candidatus Methylomirabilota bacterium | reverse complement strand
GTGAGAGATCGATTGGCGAGGGGGGTCTTGCCGAAGACCAACACGCCCGAGGTTTCCTTGTCGAGCCGGTGCAGAAGGGCCAGGCCGGCCCAGCGCGGCTCCCGATGCCGGAGCCAGTCATAAACGCCCTCGCCCGCAAAGGGAGAGGGCGCATGGGTGTTCCAGCCGGCGGGCTTGTTCACCGCCAGGAGATGTTCGTCCTCGAAGAGAACCAGGGGCGGGGTTGGACCGGACGTTTTCAGACGCTTGCTGGTGGAGGAATCCGCCGCGTCCGCGGAGTGGCCGGGTCAGCGTCCGCGCAGAAAGCCCGGCAAACTGGCCCCGCCGCCCATGCGCGTCATCATGCGCTGAAACTTGCCCATCTTCTTCATCATTTGCTGCATCTGGCTGAAGCGATTCAGCATCGTGTTCAACTCCGTGACGCTCACCCCGCTGCCGGCGGCAATGCGGCGGCGGCGGCTGGCGTTGAGGATTTGCGGGTACTGCCGTTCCCTGGGCGTCATGGCGCACACCATTCCCTCCATGCGACGGAATTCGCGTTCCTGTTTGCTGAGATCCGCGCCTTGCAGCATTTGAGCGCCACCCGGCAACAGGCCCACCAGTTGTTCGAGCGAACCGAGCTTCTTCATCTGGCGCAACTGCTCCAGGAAATCGTTCAAGGTGAACTCGCCCCGGCGCATCTTCTCCTCGAGCCGTCGCGCGTCCTCCTCGGAGACGGCCTCGGCCGCCCGTTCGACCAGGCTCACCACGTCTCCCATGCCGAGGATGCGCGAGGCCATGCGCGCGGGGTGGAAGGGCTCGAAGTCCTCGAGCTTCTCGCCCACGCCGGCGAACTTGATGGGCTTGTTCGTGACCGCCTTGAGGCTGAGGGCGGCGCCGCCCCGCGCGTCGCCGTCGAGCTTGGTCAGGATGGAGCCGGTGATCTGCAGCGCCTGGTCGAAATGGGTGGCGACGTTCACCGCCTCCTGGCCCGTGGCGGCATCGAGGACCAGGAGAATCTCGTCCGGCTTCACCAGATCCCGCAACCGCACCAGCTCCTGCACCAGCGGTTCATCGATTTGCAGCCGGCCGGCCGTGTCGAAGATGACCGTGTCACGGTTCTGCGTCCGGGCGGCATCGAGAGCGGCGCGGGCGATCTTCAACACGTCCGTTTCCCCGCGCCGGATCACCACCGGGAGATCGAGCTGCCGGGCCAGCGTTTCCAACTGGTCCATCGCCGCGGGCCGGTACACGTCCGCGGCCACGAGCAGCGGTGTGCGCCCCTGCTTCTGAAGGAGGCGGGCAAGCTTGCCGCACGAGGTGGTCTTGCCCGAGCCGTGCAGGCCGACCAGCAGAATGATGGCCGGTGAACCGGACAGAGCCAGCCCCGCGTTCTGCGCCCCCAGCAGCTCGACCAGCTCGTCGTGAATGATCTTGATGATCTGCTGGCCGGGCTGGACGCTTTGGATCACCTGCTGACCGAGGGACTGGGTCTTGACGCGGTCGATGAAATCGCGGGCGACCTTGAAATTCACGTCGGCGTCCAGCAGCGCCAGCCGCACCTCGCGCAGGGAATCGGCGATGTTGGACTCGCTGATTTTGCCCAGGCCGCGCAGGTTGCGGAAGGCGTTCTGCAGCTTGCCGCTCAGGTTGTCGAACATGGCGTCAAATTAGGGACCGGCGCTGGTTGCGCAAGGCGCAAGTCCGGCACGGCTCACTTGAGCCGTTCCGGATTCAGCGGCTGCAGGTCCTTCGGGACAAACCGGCCATCCTTGCGGATCAGTTCATCGTCGAACCAGATCTCCCCGCCGCCCCATTCCGGTCGCTGGATGAGCACCATGTCCCAATGCACGGCCGAGCGGTTGCCGTTGTCGCAATCCTCGTAGGCCTGGCCGGGCGTGAAGTGCAGCGAGCCGGCGATCTTTTCGTCGAAGAGGATGTCGCACATGGGCCGCTCGATGTAGGGATTGAAGCCCAGGGAGAACTCGCCGACGTAGCGCGCGCCGGCGTCGGTGTCCAAAATCTCGTTCAATCGTTTGGTGTTGCTCGAAGTGGCTTGGATGACCTTGCCGTCCTTGAACTCGAGCCGCACGTTTTCGAAGCGCGTGCCGGAATAAATGGTCGGTGCGTTGAACTGGATGACGCCGTTGACCGAGTTCTTCACGGGACACGAAAAGACCTCGCCGTCGGGGATGTTGCGGTCGCCTTTGCACATCTTGGCGCCGATGCCCTTGATGCTGAAGCGCAGGTCGGTGCCGGGACCCTTGAGGTGGACGCGGTCGGCTTTGATCATGCGGCGCTCCAGCGGCACCATGGCGCGAGCCATGCGGGCGTAATCCATGGTGCACACGTCGAAATAGAAGTTCTCGAACGCTTCGGTGCTCATGCCGGCCGCCTGCGCCATGCTGGGCGTGGGCCAGCGCAGCACCACCCAGCGGGTCTTGTTCACGCGGTAATTGAGCACCGGCCGCAGCACGCGCGAGTACAGGGCCATCACGTCGCCGGGCACGTCCGCCGTTTCGCTCATGTTGGCGCTGCCACGGAGGGCGATGTAGGCGTCCATGCGCTTCATGCGGTAGAGCTCGATGTCGCGCAGCAAGGCGGCCTGCTCTGGCGTGACGCCCCGCAGGACCTCGCGCGTCAACCGCGAGTGGCGGG
>DATLZF010000154.1:0-3746 GCA_035574135.1 Candidatus Methylomirabilota bacterium | reverse complement strand
CGCTGGGTGTGCTGTGCGCCGTAACCGGGGTGAGCGGCAGCGGCAAGAGTACGCTGATCACGCAGACGCTGGTGCCGGCCCTCAAGCGGCGGCTGAGCTCGTCGAACGGTGCGGTGGGCAGCGCGCCCGGCGCGCACGAGCGGCTGGTCGGCGCGAGCAAAATCCAGCGCGTGGTGGAGGTGGACCAGACCGCCATCGGCCGCACGCCGCGCAGCAACCCGGCTACGTATACGGGCGTCTTCGACGAGATCCGCAACCTCTACGCGCAGACCAAGGAAGCCCGCATCCGCGGCTACAGCAGCAGCCGATTCAGCTTCAATGCGAAGGGCGGGCGCTGCGAGGCGTGCCAGGGCCAGGGCGTGCGGCGGATCGAGATGCACTTCCTGCCGGACGTGTTCGTGGAATGCGGGCAATGCAAGGGCACGCGCTACAACCGCGAGACGCTGGACGTTCGCTATCGCGGCAGGAGCATCGCCGACGTGCTGGCGATGCGCGTCGAGGAAGCGCTGCCCCTGTTCGACAACTTTCCCAAGATCCGCGGCGGGCTTCAGGCCCTGACCGACGTCGGGCTGGGCTACATCGAGTTGGGACAGCCCAGCAACACGCTGAGCGGCGGCGAGGCGCAGCGTGTCAAGCTGGCGGCCGAACTGGCGAATCCCTCTACGGGGCACACGCTCTACGTGTTGGACGAGCCGACCACCGGACTGCACTTCGCGGACATCCAGATGCTGCTGACGGTGCTGAACCGCCTGGTCGCGCTGGGAAACACCGTGCTCGTGATCGAGCACAACCTGGACGTCGTCGCGGCCGCGGACTGGGTGATCGACCTGGGCCCGGAGGGCGGCGAGGCCGGCGGGCTGCTGGTGTGCGAAGGCCCGCCGGAGGCCATAGCGCGCTGTGACGCCAGTCACACGGGGTGGTTCCTGCGCAAGCGACTGTCGCCGTGACGCAAGGTAGCGTCGGCCGTTCCATCGCGCCGGCCCTCTGTGGCCAACGAACGTAGTGTAGCTCCTCCGTGGCCGACGAGCATGCCCGCAACACCCCGTTGTTTTGATGCGCCCGCTCAGTGGGCAGGGGCTTTTCGACGGGCTCCTACGGACACGGCTTTTCCCAGTTCGCAAGCAGGATGCCGAGGTCGGCCTGGTCGGTGTCACCGTCGCCGTCGCAATCTCCGGGACACAGGCCGATGCCGGCCGTGCAGCCGAAATCGCCGAGCAGGATGCCGAGGTCCTGCTGGTTGACGAATCCGTCGCCGGTCAGATCGCCGCAGGGGCCGCCGCCAATGACCTGCTTCAGGCGGGCAATGTTCTTGGCGCCATTCGGGAGGCCGATTGAGGCCCCTCCGACGTGCAAACGCATCCCGGACCCGTCATCAAATCCAGCGCCGGCGTACGCAGTGCCGGACCCCGGGAGTTGCGGGAGTTGATCCCAGAATCCGTTTCGCCAGCTTGCCGCCGAACCACCACCGCAGGCGTAGAGGGTGGCCTTCGGCTGCGAACCGACGATTGCGAAGTCACGGTAGTCGCCGTTGTTGAGGCCCGCATCCGCATTCGTCCACGCCTTACCGTCCCACCGCGCCATCCCTTTGGACGCAATGCCGCCCGCAGTGGTGAAATCACCGCTGACGAAGAGCTTCGCGCCAGAACCGTCGTCAAAAACCTGCATGGCGTGAACTCGGTCATTGGTTCCCGATCCCAGCGGCGCCCAGGCTCGCCCGTCCCACTTGGCAACATGCCAGTAGTCTGTTGGGCTGAAGAACTTGACCATGATGCCGCCAACAAACAACGATGGTCCCGTTCCGTCGTCATAAACGGCCAAGGACGAAACCCCAACGTCGACGCCTCCCCCAACTTTGCTCCAGGTTTTCCCGTCCCACTTGGCCAATCCGTTCACGGGCTTTCCTCCCGCTTCGTCAGCTCCGCCGACGAATAGGGCGTCGCCGGTGCCGTCGTTCCACACGGCAAATGCGTGGACGCAGCAGGTTGCGCCGCCCCCTACGGGAGCCCACATTGCGCCGTTCCACCTCGCGACCGTCGATCCGCCCGCAAACAGCGCAGCCCCCTGCCCATCATCGAATACGATAATCGCTTCGACCGGCATAGCGCCTGAACCAGGCAACGCGCTCCACTCTTTGCCACTCCATCGTGCAATGCCATCCACCGCGATACCGCCGGCTTGACTGAATAGCCCTCCAACGTACAGGCCCGGGCCAGAGCCATCGTTCCACACGCCCATCGAGAGCACTTGACTTCCAGCAACTCCTATCCCCTTGCTCTCAGGCCACTCCCAGACGTCCTGTCCCCGAGCGATCGGGCTCACCAGCGCCATGGCCAGCAGTGAACTCAAGAGCGAGTCAGACGTGGGACACATGTGGTTCTCCGATCTTCATAGTGAGTCAACGCCGCTCTGCCTTGCGGCTCATACGCACGGTAACTGGGCTCGGACCCACGGGATCGTCATCCAATGCAACCATGATCTCTTCGCAGATGTTCTTCGATGATGCCGGTTCCACCTCTAGTCCTCCGGACACGATAATCCCCAGTGGCGTGGACAAGCCGGAAAAGTCCGTAATGTCAACCGGCCGGTACACCGTCGCCCGAACGCGCACGTCGTACTTCCGGGTTTCCCTCGCTTGTGGAAGGACGAAATGATCTGGGTTCTTCGGGTCCGGAGGGATCGGAATAAACGTCCGGCGATTCTGAGCGAAGGTGGCTGCCTTCAACCCACCGATGGTCACGGGTCGGTTCGGGTCAGTGACGTCAATAACAACAACGTTAAAGTCGCAATCCGATGCGGACGGATCAAGCTGGCCGTCGATGACGATCTCGCGTATCCGAACCGGTGCCGAATCGGCGGCCTTTGTGAAGCGTACGCCAGCCAGCACAGGGCTTGCCGGCGTTGTCGGCGTAGGCATCGCGCCGCCACCTTGGGTAGGCAACAGCAACGGTCCGCACATCGTGTACATCCGGGCGGTGGGCGCGCCGCGTTCGATTGGATCGAAGAGCTGGCCGGCGTAGCGAACCCGGCCGTCGCGATAAACGGTGATCGGACGCCCGAACGTGTTCGGGTCATTTGGGTCAGGATAGAGATCGGCGAGATTGATATCGCCGAGGGCGTCGTTCACGGTCCAATCCACGCGCAGGACGCCATCTTCGGAACGGGTTGGAAAGTCGACGCATGCATCGAAGTGCAGGTCGTCCTCTGCAATGTCCGGTTGTGGATCAGGCGGAAGGCCAAAATGCAGAGGATATTGGTTTTGAGTCAGATACCCAGCCGAACTTGAAGTGTATTGGATGCGTCGCAGATCGCTCGCAGCGTCGCGCAGCATCAACTCGACGCGAGCGCCAAGCTCGTTCTCGGTGAAGTCCCGATTCGCCGGCAGCGCCGGACCGGCGTTGGGGTCTGGCGTTCGCACGGGGCGCACATTCACGAACCGCTTGCGGGACTCGTCGCACGCGCCGACAGAAACGTTGTCGCCATATAGCTCGTTCCGCAGCAGCTTGGCTCTATTCGGATCTCCGTTCTGGTACACTGCTCGCGCGCAATCCAAGTCTCCATCCAGGTCTAGGTCCGCCCAGCTCGGCAATGCGTAGTTTTGAGAGCAATTATTACCCCGGCCACTAAACATTGGACTGTCTACCCTGCGGCATAGCGAACGGATTCGGCGTGGAAGTAGCTCTTGACAATCTCCGGTTGACGTTGCGTGCTGCGGAGGTACGACCGCACGTCGGCGATCATCTCGCTGC
>DATLZF010000153.1:0-8230 GCA_035574135.1 Candidatus Methylomirabilota bacterium | reverse complement strand
TGAACGGTGCGTTCGTGGACGTACCAGGGATGGTAACCGAAGCTTGCTTGCACCGTCGGGAAGCGCCGCGCCAACTCCTGCACTGCCGCCCAGTCCGATTCACACGACCCGTTGACCACCATGCGAACCACACCCGCCTCCGCTGCCGCCGCGATCAACGCCTCCTGCCGCCCAGCGAAGCGGTCGTCCTGAAGATGATTGTGGGCGTCGTAAAGGCGCATCAGCCCCTGCTGTTCAGGCGTGCCATCAACCGCCGGCCCGGATTCGTCGTGCGACGCCCCGGGCCGTCGTGGATGACGCCTCCGCTCGGAGGCGCGGTGCCGGCGCTGCCGCAACACCGGTCTGGCGACCAGAGACTGGGTTGTCGTTCACTTTCGTTCATGGTGTCCCGGCGTGGGGATGGCGCCACGGCGGCGGAAGAGGGACGGGGTCATTGGTTGGAGAGGACCGGCCCCTGGCTCTGGCGGCTGGCGAAAGCGCGCATTTTGTCCCAAAGCCGCGCCAGACCGTTGCGGCGGTTGGGTGTCAGGTGCTGGCTAATGCCGACCTCGGCGAGAAAACCCGGTTCCGAAGCAAGGATCTCGGCCGGTGTGTGGCCGCTGTAGAAGCGGCACAGCAGGCTGGCGATGCCCTTCACCACGGCTGAATCCGAATCGGCTTCGAAATGGCAACGCCCATCCCGCATCGTCGCCACCAACCAGAGTTTGGAAAGGCAACCTTCCACCCGATGCGCGTCATTCTTGAGCTCCTCGGGCAGGGCCACGCCGCGCCCCAGCTCGACCACGTGCGCCAACCGCGCGGTCCCGCCCGGGATCGCGGACAGCTCGGCGATCAACGCCGCGCGTTTTTCTTCCAGGTTCATTCGGTCTGGCCCGGGGGATCATGCCCCGAAAGCCGGCGGGTCGGCAACGACCGCGACAGAAAGCTTGACCCAGGCGGCCCGGCCTTTGAATTTCAGCCCGATCAGCCGTCTCTTGTGAACATCGTGAATAAACCAACCGCATTGATTTCATGCACATGAACAACCCACTTCGCTCCCTCCTCCACCGATCTCTCCGCGGCCTCGTTGCCTGCGTCCTGGCGGCGACCCCCGCCTTCGCTGCGGAGGGGCCATCGCCCAAAAGTGTCCTCATCGTCACGGTGACGAAGGGCTTCCGGCACAGTTCCATCCCCACCGCCGAGAAGGTGCTGGCCGAGTTGGCGCAATCGAGCCGGGCCTTCACGGTCGATTACGTCCGCAACGACGAAGACATGGCGCTGAAGATGACGCCCGAGAAGCTCAAGCGCTACGACGGCTTCATCTTCGCCAACACCACGGGCATCCTGCCTTTGCCGGACAAGGACGCCTTCCTCAATGAGATCAAGGGCGGCAAAGGCTTCGTCGGCATGCACTCGGCCAGCGACACCTTTCACGGCAAGGGTGACACGGTCGATCCCTACATCGAGATGGTGGGAGGGGAGTTTCTGACTCACGGCGCCCAGGTCGGCGTCGAGTGTCTGGTGCAGGACACCAAACATCCGGCCACCAAACACCTGGGTGAATCCTGGTGCATCGAACAGGAGGAGATTTACCTGTTCAAGAATTACAATCGCCCGGCCGTGCATGAGCTGCTCGTGCTCGACAAGCATCCCAACAAGAAGAAGGAATCCGGCCATTTCCCCGTGGCTTGGAACAAGACCTACGGCCAGGGCCGTGTCTTCTACACCTCGTTGGGCCACCGGGAGGACGTCTGGGAATCCGACCGCTACAAGAAACACATCCTGGGCGGCATCAAATGGGCCCTCGGCCTGGAGCCGGGCGACGCCACTCCCCAAGCGAAGTAAAGCCGGACGGCGGGACCTGCATCCCTTGTGCGCGAGGCCCGGTCACGCTCTCGAACGCGCAACGAAGCCGCTACCGACGGAACCCCGGCGCCTACCCCTTCTCGATGCAGGCGTAGGCGTTGTGGTTGTGGATGCTCTCGTGGTTCTCGGCCTCGACCTTGTACCACGTCACGTCCGGATGGGCGTTGAGTTTCAGCGCCACGTTGCGCACGAGATCCTCGACGAACACCGGATTCTCGTAGGCCCGCTCCGTCACGGCTTTCTCATCCTGCCGCTTGAGCAGGGCGAACAGCTCCGAGCTGGCCGAACTCTCGATCAGGGCGATCAGGTCCTCGATCCAGATGGCCTTCAGGGATCGGATTTGCACCGTCACTTCGCCACGCTGGTTGTGCGCGCCGTAGGCGCTGATGGCCTTCGAGCAGGGGCAAAGCGTGGTCACCTTGGCCTTCACGGTCAGCACAAAGTCGATCTCCCGGCCGCACGCCGAGGCGTCGAAGCGCGCCGTGTAATCCATCAGGCTCTTCATGCCCGAGACCGGCGCGCGCTTTTCGAGGAAGAAGGGGAACTCCATCTCGAGGTGGCTGCTGGCGGCATTGAGCCTCGTCTGCATGGCGTAGAGGATGTCGGTGATGTTCTCGACGTGGACGACGTTGCCGTGGGCATTGAGCACCTCGATAAAGCGGCTCATGTGCGTGCCCTTGAACTCCTTGGGCAGATCGACGAACAGCCCGATCGTGGCCACCGTGTTCTGCAAGGTGTGTGCCTTGTCCCGGATTTGGATCGGGAAACGCAAGCCGCGCACGCCCACCTTGTCAATGCGCAACTCGCGGTCGTCGCGCTCGCTTTGCTTGTCGTGCAGGGCGGGGCGGCGTCCAGCGGCCCGGGGCGTCTCGTCTTTGGTTCGCAACATGGCGGAAGGTTAGCAGGGGGACCGGCAGTTGCAAATCCTCGTCCACGGAGGACGAATGCCGGCGGGTATCTCCGTTTCTTGGCGCAGCCCTGCGCAAAACCCTCGCCCGCTTCAGCAGGGTTCCCAACCGTCGTGCGCGGAGGCGGGACGCGCCGACCTTGAGGGCGAGCCGCTGCCCCGTGGCACGGTTCAGAACAGAAGCCGCAGTTCCTCCAGCGAAGTGCTGGCCGCCAGGACGTACACGTGGTCACCGGCCGTCCAACTGGCCGTCATAAGCTGGCTGACCGGCGCGAACTCGGGCACCGGCCCCGGCGGGGTTTTCACGGCGGCGCGATCCACCACGAAGAGGAAATGCGTGCTCTGGTTGGTGGCCCCCAGGCACACCATCGCGACCGCGCGATCCCGCCAGCTCAGGCGACCGGCGCCTTGCACCGGAAGACGACTCAGGCCCGGGTTGAGCGTGTAATCCGCCGGCGCCTGATGGCGGGCAAGGAACTGCCGGACCTCGGCCATGCTGCTCGTCTCGATGTCCATGCTGTACTGGCGAATCACCGTCCGCACCATGCGCGAGCGAAACGTATCGAACGTCGCGCCCCGGTCGCCCGGCATCCACCAGAGCGACAGCCCCACCAACAACACCACCGACGCCGCAGCAGCCCAGAGAACCGGCTGCCGCCACCAAGGCCGCGGGGCATCCACCCGCACGCGAGCGAGAATCTGTTCCCGCAATCGGGACGGCACCTCCAGATTCTGCAGCGTGTCCGCAGCGGCTCGCTGAAAGCGGGCGTGTTGCTCGAACCAGAGCCGAAGTTCGGGATCCTGCCGCACCAAGCGCAACGCGTCATTCACGGCCGGATCGCGTTCGCTGGCGTGCCCCGGGCGCCAGGCGGCGAGGGTCAGTCTGGCCTCGGCAGGCGTCATCGGGATGCCTCCCTCGATGGTTCAAGCGGACGGTGGAACATCTCCTGCAACTGCGCGACGCCGCGAGAGATCCGGGACTTCACCGTGCCCAGCGGGACATCCAGGATACTGGCGATGTCCTGGTAGGCGTATTCTTCGAGATAGAACAGGGCGACGGGGGCGCGAAAAACCGGATCGAGGCGGGCCAGGCATTCCAGCAGCCGCTCGCGGTCCGCCTGATCGGCCGGCACCGGCGGAATCTCGGGCAGTTCGGACTCGACTTCCGTCAACTCGTGATGCGGGAAGCGCACCAAGCGGCGGCGGCGGCCCAGAAACTCGCGATGCAAGGTGGTAAAAAGCCACGCCTTCACCTTGCCGCGGTCCAGCAACTGTCCCCCCTTTCGCATCCAGAGACAGAACGTCTCCTGGACGAGGTCCAGCGCGTCGCTCTCATTGTGAGACAGGCTCAAGGCGAACCGATATAACGCGGCCTGGTGTTGGTCCACCAGCGTTTCGATATCCAACTGATCGTCCATTCCGCGTCGTTGCTCGTGTGAGGGCAGACCGTGGAGTTTGGTTCCCGGGTCCGCAAGGTTTGGAACGGGCCAATAATGGTCCCGGAACCCGGCCGCGGCGAGGCCGAAGTTTCCCGGGAACCCACCGGCAGATCCATGACTCTCACGGATGTGGGCGGCGCCAGCAATCTCTGGTGGGTCTTCGATTGCGCTCGCCCTCAGAGCTAACGGAACGATGTTCAGTCGATGAACAGTGCCACTCCTTCCGAACTGGCGCCGCCTTCCTCCCCCGGCGAAGGCATCCGATGGCCTGCATCCGAGGCCGTTCCGCAAACCCTGTCGGAAACCGAGTGTGCCCGGTTGCTGGGCCTGGCATCGGAACTCTACACCGCGCCTCATCCCCGGGAACTGCTCTCGGTTTTGTTCCGTGGCCTCCAGGGCCTGATTCCTCACGAACTCGGCGGCTGCCATCGGGTGCGCCCGGCCCGTCGCCAGGTCGATACCCACTACGCCCCGGCACGGCATCCGCCGCCCCTGCTGCCTCAGGATTTCTGGCGCCTCACGGTCAGCCATCCCTTGAACCGGCTGTTGCTGCAGCACCCGCTGCGCGCTTGGAAGCTAACTGACGCCATTTCCCACCGCGATTTCCTCGCCACCGAGGTTTATCACGCGCTCTATCGCCCGCTGGCCGTGGACCGGGAGTTGGTCGCCGCCCTGCCGGTCCCGGACGAACCGGGAGCCTACCTCCAAGTGAGTCTGCACCGTCGCCGCGCGGACTTCACGGAACACGACCGCGCCATCCTGAACCTGCTGCTGCCTCATCTCGATCGGGCTTGGCGAAGGCTGGCGGCCACGGGCAGCGAAGCCCCGAGACCAGCCGGCCTCTGGAACGGTGAAAAGAGCTTCACCGACTGGCTCCGGGCCCATACCCGCTGGCGGCTCACACCGCGCGAAAGCGAAGTCCTCTACTGGCTTTCCCAAGGCAAAACCAACTCGGAGATCGGCTGCATCCTCGGCATCGCGGAACGCACGGCGGAAACGCACGCCCTGCGACTCTATCCAAAGATGGGGGTGGAGAATCGCTTCACCGCCATCGCCACTTTGAACCGGCTCGCCCTGCAGGAAATGACTCGCGGGCAAGGAAACGGGGTTGTGACCTGACACGTTCCTCCCACGGCCCTGCGGCCGGCTCGTTTGCCCCATGCCCCGGCGCGGCAAGGCGCCGCCAGGGGCGCGCTGCGACGGGCCGCAGCGCCGGTGAGCCGCCACGTGCGCCAGCTCGAATTGTCGCCCGGAGCTTACCCGGAGTTCGTCAGGCGAGACCGCAGATCCACCAGCCGTGGATCGCCAGGCTTGAGCGCCTCAATGGCCCGCAAACAGCGGCGGGCCGCCTCCCGATCCCCAAGCCGCAAATGCAGGTCGGCGAGAAGAAAGTACGTCTCCGCGTGCTCGGGGTTGCAGCGGATTGCGTCGCGCAAGGGCGTCACCGCCTCGGCCGGCCGGCCGAGGCGCAACAGAGCCAGGCCCTGATTGAAGTGGGCCGGGCCGTGATCCGGCTTCAGCTCGCTGGCTCGACGAAACGCCGCCAGCGCCTCCTCGAAGCGCTCCTGCGCCAGCAACGCCATGCCGAGTTGAAACCACCCCTGCACGGATTGCGGCTCCAGTTCGAGATGGCGCCGCACAGACTTCTCCGCAGCGGTTGCGTCGCGAGACAACAGTTCAAACCGCCCGAGCAGCAGCCACGACTCGGCAAAGGTCGGGTGCTCCTTCACCAACCGCCCGATGAGAGGCGCGGCAGCCTCCAGACGTTGCGCGGCCAGCAGGCGCTGGACTTGATCGCTAAGGGGCCGCGGATCATCGAGCGCGAGTGCCGCCTCGGCTTCCCAGGGATCCGGCGGCTCGGCATCGTTGGGCAGGCTCCGGGCGCGGTAAGCCATCTCCCGCGCCTGCGCGGCCCGCCCGGCGCGTTGATGAATCTGCGCCCGCAAGACCGCCGCGCGACGCGCCGTGCGCGGATCGGTTTCGCAACGACCCGCCAGCCGCTCCGCCTCGTCCACCCTGCCTTCGTTCATCGCCACCTGAGCCAGGAGGATGAGGGCGGAGGGATGGTCGGGGTGGGCTTCGAGGAGTTCCGTCAGTTCCGCCCGCGCCGCGGCGGTGCGGCCCTGCTCGACGAGCCACCGCGCCAGTCGGAGGCGCGGCGTCGGGGGATCGTTGCCGCAACGCTGGATCGCTTCACGCAGGGCCAGGACGGCCGCCTCCGGGTCATCCATCTCCAGCAGCAGAGCGCGAAAATACGGCCAGCGCGCGTTCCCAGGGTCGAGCCGTTGTGCTTCGACCAACGCCTGCCCGGCCTCGGACCGGTAACCCAACGCCCGCAGGGCCATCCCGAGCCGGCCCCAGTCCTCGCCAGCCTCGGGCCGGGCCCGGACGGCCTCGAGCAACGATCGCACCCGCCCGGCTCGCGCCGGCTCGACGCCTGAAAGATCAATCACGGGCACCGGCGCCGGCTGCGGGGAACGTGCCCCCCACCAGGCCACGCCGGCAAGCGTCGCGGCCAACACCATGACCAGCATCACACGCCACCGTTGCCGCCGCGCGGCCGGGCGGGCTTCGAGTGTTGGCTTTGGAGAAGGTCGAGTGCGACGGCTCATTCCCGTTTCCCTTCGCCTCGGCGGAGCGTGAGGTGGCGATCCACCGCCCCGCCCGGGAATCGTTCCAACAGACCATCCGGCCACAGCACTTCGATCGCTTCGACCGCTGGCGCCTCCCCCAGCCCGAAGTGTACCCGCGGATCGTGGCTGGCCAGATAACTGGCACTGGGTTGGACCCATTCCGCAAAAGTCCGCCCGCCGGCCCGAACGCGGACTTCGGCGCCGATGGCATCGCGCCCGCCCCGGGCCGGGTCGAGCGCACGAACCATCAACCAATGCCCCCGCTTCGGGCTGACATTGCGAAAGAGCTGGACGGGACCGCCGGTGCTCGTGGCGAGCAAATCCAGATCGCCGTCATTGTCGAAGTCGGCCCGAACCAGGGCGCGGCCGACCGCGGCACGGCCACAGAAATCGGGATTCGCTTCGGTGGCGTCCACGAACCGGCCCTGGCCCTGGTTGAGAAAGAGCTGCGCCCGTTGGGCGTAAGGCGCCCAGAACGCATCGAGCCCCTCCACCCGCGGAGCTTCCTCGGCACCCCGCTCGATCCGGCCGTTCAGCCACGCCAGATCGGCCCACCCGTCGTGGTCCAAGTCCGCCAGCACGGCACCAAAGCCGGTGCCGCGGCGCGCGGGGTTCACCAGACCATGGCGGGCCGTCTGATCCTGGAAAAACCCGCGCGGCCCCTGCACCCAGAGGGCGTGCTGTTCGCGATCCAGATGCGTGAGGAACAGGTCGAACAAGCCGTCGCCAGTGACATCCCCGACGGCCACGCCCATGTTGGCGGCGCTGGCGCCCATGCTGTTGAAGGCCACCCCGCGCGCCATCGCCTCCTCGATGAAGGTGCCATCACGCTGGTTGAGAAAGAGCCGGTTCGGCCGGCCGTCGTCCGCCAGGAAAATGTCCGGCCAGCGGTCGCCGTCGAAGTCCGCGCAAAACACCCCCAACGCCGGTCCGGGGGCGGTGGCCAGGCCGGCGGGGACCGTCACGTCAGCGAAGGCCACTCCGCGAGCGGGCGGCGCGCCGCCCAGGTTGCGGAACAGGCGGGTGACCGTGCCCGCAAAATGGTGCGGCCCGCAGTATTCGAGCTGGCCCCGCGCGTCGCGACATTGATGCGTCGGCGGGTAGTCCACGTAATTACCCACCACCAGATCGAGCCACCCGTCGCGGTCGAAATCCAGAAACGAGGCCGCGGTGGCCCACCGCGGGTTGTCGAGCCCGCAGGCCGACGTCACCTCGGCAAACTTGCCGCGGCCGCGGTTCAAAAACAGGCGCGTCGCGCCGTATTCGGTCAGCACGAGATCCGTGAGCCGGTCGTTGTTCACATCGCCCGCAATCGCCCCCATGCCGAAGCCGGCGACGTCCACACCTGAGCCCGCGCTGACGTCCTCGAAGGTGCCGTCGGGGCGTTGGTGAAAAAGCCGGTTGCG
>DATLZF010000152.1:0-3817 GCA_035574135.1 Candidatus Methylomirabilota bacterium | reverse complement strand
CGCCGTGGCAGGACCGCCCGTGGAGATCCTGCTGCGGCTGACCGACGCAGACAACGAGTCGCCGGGGGATGCAGACGATGCGGTCCCTGCCGAGGCGGATCCCGCCACGCTGCTCGAGGAGGAGAAGGAGGCGCGAATGGTGGGACTGCGCCTGCGCGAGTTGCACGCCAGCCGCGTCACGGTCTGGGACGCCGCAGCGGGCGCACACCGGCCGGTGGCCTGGGGGGACATGGTGATCCTGCTCCGCGCGCCGGCGCTCAAGGTGGAGAGCTACGCCAAGGAATTCGACCGGCTGGGCATCCCGCTGCAGGCCAAACGATCGGGCTTCTTCCAGAGCATCGAGGTGCTGGACCTGCTGAACATTCTCCGGCTGCTGGACAATCCCTTGCAGGACATCCCGGCCATCGCCGTGCTGCGCTCGCCCCTGGTCGGGCTTTCGCTGGACGAACTGGCCGACATCCGGATGGCCGCGCGCCGGGAGCGTTTCTGGACCGCCCTGTTGCGCTGGCATGACATGGAAAGAGAACGAGCCCGCGCCGACGGCGCAGCGGCCCACTCCGCCTGGCCCCGCGTGGAGGCGTTCTTGAAGCAGTTTCAGCGCTGGCGCGACCTGGCCCGCCATTCCTCCCTCGCCCGGCGATTGGAGATAATCCTGAGTGAAACCTGTTACCTCGACTGGCTGGCGGCCCAGCCTCGCGGTGCGCAGCGGCGCGCCAACGTCCAGCTCCTGCTGACCCTGGCGCGCGAGTTCGACGAGCTTCACCAACAGGGCCTCTATCGCTTCCTCCAGATGATCGAGGACCACCACGAGACGGTGGGCGATCGCGAGCCGGCGCCGCTCGAGACGGCGGATGCCGTCCGGCTGATGAGCATCCACCAGAGCAAGGGCCTTGAGTTTCCCGTGGTCGTCGTCGCGGATCTGGGCAAACGCTTCAACGTCTCTGACAACGGGGGCGGCATCCTCCTCGACGATGAATTCGGCCTTTGCCCCTATGTGCGTCCACCAGATGGCGGCCCCTCGTATCCGAGCCTGCCCGCCTGGCTGGCCCGCCGCCGCCAGCACGCCGAGGCCCTTGGCGAGGAGATGCGCCTGCTCTACGTGGCCATGACTCGTGCCGAGGATCGCTTGATCCTGGCGGGCAGTGTCACGGCCAAAAAGGCCGAGTCCGCCTGGGCCGATCATGCGGCGCCGCAACCGGAACTCTGGCGCCTGCTCCAGGCGGGCAGCTACTTCGACTGGCTCGGTCCCTGGCTCACTCACCATGCAGGCCGACGGGATTGGTTCCACGCCGCACGGGGACACACCGAGCTCTGGGCTTGGCGCGTTTGCCGCGAGGCGGATCTGACTGCAGCCGCCCCACCACACGGAGACATGACATCGGTGCCACAGGCTGACCTGCCATCCCCGGACCCTCTGCCTTCCCTGCTGGCACGGCTGGCCTGGACTTATCCCCATCAAGCGGCCACGCGCGAGCCGGCCAAGACCTCGGTCACCGCCCTGCGCCAACGCCTGGCGGATGTGGAGGACGATGAGTCACGGCCAGCCGCGTGGTTGGCCCGGGAGCGCTTCACCTCCCGCCCGCCGGAGCAGGGAACGTTGGATGCCGCCGCGATCGGCAATGCCCACCATCGCTTTCTGCAACTCGTCCGCCTGGATCAGACCGCCGACCTGGCGGGTCTGGAAGCCGAGCGCCGGCGCCTGGCATCCGCCGGCCTGCTCGCGGCCCCGGAGGTTGCGGCGCTGGACCTGGTGGCGCTGGCGCGATTCTGGAGCTCCGACCTCGGCCGGGAGATCCGCGCGCGGGCCGCATGGGTGCGAAGAGAGCTGCCCTTCACCTTGCGACTCGGACCGGAAGATTGCCCCGAGGGCCTGGCGGTTGGCGTTCCCCCGTCCGAGTTCATCGTGGTGCAAGGGGTGGTGGATCTGGCAGTCTTGCTGCCGGAGGAGATCTGGCTGCTCGACTTCAAGACGGATGCCGTGGATGCGAGCAGCCCGGAGGAGCGCGCGGCACACTACGCGCCACAAGTGCGGCTCTACCGCCTCGCGCTGGAACGCATTCATCGACGTCCCGTCACTCGTTGCTGGCTGCACTTCCTTGCCATCGGCCGCACGGTGTCCGTGCCAGCCCACCCTGCTCCTACGGGCCCGGAGCCACGGGCTGCGAACGAGCCGGGCTAGACGCCCTCCACGCCAGCGAACGAAAGGGCCTCCTCCAACCAAGTGTCAGTGCGCAGCACGGCTTGGCGCTGCTTGAAAGCCAGCGCCTGCGCCTTGCGTTGAGCCAGCGCGATCGCCAGCGCCGCCATCCGCTCCCGGGCCGGCAGCGCCTGGCGCAGCACGCGGGCCGTCGCCTCACGGAGCGGGGCGGGCAGATACCGGCGGAGCAACTCATCCTCCGCGCTGACGAACGCCTGCGCGCTACCCGGATCCCCCTGCCGCCCAGCCCGGCCGAAGAGCTGGCGATCCACTCGGCCCGATTCGTGACGTTCCGTGGCGATAACGTGCAACCCGCCCAGCCCGGCCACGCCGGGGCCAAGTTTGATGTCCGTGCCGCGGCCGGCCATGTTCGTGGCGATGGTGATCCGCCCCCGTTCGCCAGCCGTCGCCACAACCGTCGCTTCACTGGCCTCCTCGCGGGCGTTCAGCACCCGGTGGTCCAGCCCGCTCTGCCGCAATCTTTCGGCAAGTTGCTCGCTGGCGGTGATGCTGCGCGTGCCCACCAACAGCGGGCGCCCGGTCGCATGCAGCCGCCGGATCTCCTCGACCACGGCCTGCCACTTCTCCGCCTCGGTGGCGAAGACCCGGTCGGGCCAGTGCTCGCGCAGGCAGGGCCGGTTGGTGGGAATGGTCACCACCGGCAGTCCGTAAACCTGCCAGAACTCCCCCGCCGCCTCGCGCGCCGTGCCGGTCATGCCGGCCAGGTGATGGTAGCAGCGGAAGAATCGCTGAAAGCTCAACCGCGCCACCGTCTCGGTGGGATCGGTGATCTCGATGCCCTCCTTGGCCTCGACGGCCTGGTGCATGCCCTGCCGCCAGGAACGGTGCGGCATCGGCCGGCCCGTGAACTCGTCGATGATGACGATCCTGCCCTTGACGACGAGATACTGTTTGCCGGCGTGATAGAACTCGCGCGCGGTCAGCGCCTGGCGAATCAATTCGGTCCGGCGCTCGCCGCCGCGCCACAAGCCCGGCAACTCGGCGCTGCGGCGGGCGATTTTCTCCAGGCCGGACGGTCGCAGTTCGATCTCCTTGTAGCGGAGGTTCACCGCGTAATCGACCCCGGCCTCGAGTGAGGAAACGATTGCCTCCGCCTGCATCACCGCTTCGCGGAGAGACTCGTTGCTCCGCGGCGCGGAAATGATCAGCGGCGTGACCGCTTCGTCGATCAACACGCTGTCGGCTTCATCGACAATGGCGCTGTGCAGACCGCGCATTACCGTGCCCTCGGCGGCCACGGCGGCGGGCAGCACCAGCCGGCGGATGAGCCGGCGGGTCGGCTCCAGCCAGCGCCCGAGCTGGAGGCGGTCGCGGAGGAAATCCGCGAGCACCTCTTTGCTGGTGGCGTAGGTCACGTCGGCGTCGTAGCCGTGCTGCCGTTCCTTCGCCTTCATTTCGCCGGTCACATGGCCCACCCGCACGCCGCAGAACTGGTAAAGCGGCGCCAGCCATCCTGCATCCCGTTGCACGAGGTAATCGTTCACCGTGATGATGTGGCAGGGGCGGCGCGTCCAGCCGAGCAACACGGCGGCCAGCCCGGCCGTGAGCGTCTTGCCCTCACCGGTGGCCATTTCCGCCAGGCAGCCGCGGTGCAACGCC
>DATLZF010000151.1:0-10966 GCA_035574135.1 Candidatus Methylomirabilota bacterium | reverse complement strand
ACCGAAGGCGATCGCAAACGACAGATGGAAGAGCCGATCGGCCCCGCCGAACGTGGCCAAGCGGTGCTGCGGCACCGCCATCGATTGGCTACGGTGCTTCTTGAGCCGCGCTAGTGGCTGGCGCAGCCGACCTTGGCAAAGGCGAGGATGAAGGCCACCAGCCCCGCGATGAGCAGCCAGGCAGAACCTTTGACGGCCATGACAATACCGGCCGTCAGAACGGCACCGATTAGCAACCAAACCACGACAGCAGCGATGAAACCCATAAGGAGCGCGATCCTAACGCGCACCGGCGGTGTTTCAAGTGCGCAATGAACCCGCTCCTCGTTCCCATCCTGAGCCGCCGCCGCGTGGTGCTGGCTTTCGCGGTCGCCGTCGTGGCCGATGGCTTGCAGTGGTTGCTGGGGCCGCTGGGCTGGGGCTTCTTTGACGAGATCGTCGATGTTCTCGCCCTGATCGCGACCAGCCTGCTCATCGGCTTCCACCCCCTGCTGCTGCCGACGTTCGTCATCGAGGTCGTGCCCGTGGCTGACCTATGGCCCACTTGGATCGGCTGCGTGGCGGCCGTGGTGGCGCTGCGCCGGAGGCAACAACGCGCACGGCGGCCCGTTCCGCCCAGGGTCTCCACGTCACCGCCTGGCGAGGTGATTGACCTCTAGCGGGTCAGCGGGCAGCAGTCCGTGGGCCCTGGCATTGGATGCTGGCCACGTCGCCGGCGGTGACGGACACAGTGCCGTAGCTGTCGTCACGCAGCCACAGCCGGTCCCCGCGCAGCTCCGCCGAGCCGGCGCGCAGGAGTGATTGATCGTTCAACTGCACCTCCACCGCGGCGGGCACGGTCAGGGGATCGCGCAACACCACGGCCAGCACGTCCTTGCGCGGATCGTACTTTTGCGTGCCGAACAGGATGGAATTCATTCTCAGCTCGGTGGGGGTGAGGCTGCGCAGTTCACCCTCGAAGAAATCGCCCTTGGCCAGCAACGCGCCGGCGCGGCCGGGTTGCAGACGGGCGAGCGAGCTGCGGGCCAGCGGTTGCAGGTAGATGCGGGCGACGTTCCAGGTGGAAAGAGGGTGATCGCGGAAGCGGCCCGAGAGCCGCAGGGAGGTGTCCGTGCCGCGTTCGACGGCGCCGGCGAGGAAGGTGCCGTTGCGCAGCAACACGCCCGGGGGCTGGCGGCCGCGATCGGCGCCGCCGCGTCGGGTGGCGGGCCGCGACGCGAACAGATGCGTGACCGGGACGGCCGCCTTCGGCGTGGAGGGACTGCTCCAGAGCAGTCGCGCGATGGCCGAGCCGGAGGTGTTGCGGGTCTCAAAGACCAGATCGTACCGCTCCCCGGCTTCGAGCGTGATGTCGCGGCGGTATTCGGAGTAGCCGTATTGACCCCACTCGTTGACGATCAGCTTGTCGTTGATCCAGAGGCGGGCGCCCTCGTCGGCGGTGACGTGGAAGGTGTAGGTTTCGGCGTGTTCGGCCAGGAGCTGGCCGGTCCAGCGCACGCTGAAACTGTTCGAGATGCCGGGCGGCAGGCCAATGCCCGAGAAGTTCAACTCGATGCCCGGTTCCCGGCGCGTGAAGGTGTCGCCGGAAAGATCGGGCTTCGAGAAGTACGTGGCCAGCAGGCCCGCGCCGCCCTGCATGTCCGCGCGATGTCGCTCCTGGAAGCTGGCGGGATACAGGGCTTCCTTGGGAATGACGGCTTTGGCGAGGTTGGTGGCGCTCCAAGCTAGGCGCACCCGGGCGGGACCCGCGCCATCGGCGCAACGGAGTTGCAGTGGCGTCCGCCGGCCACCCTCGAGGAAGAGCGTACCGGAAGTCTCGGTGGCGCCGGGACGGTACGACGCTTCCACCACCAGCGTGTCGCCAATGAACAACCGTCCGCCGTCGTCCGCCGCGAGGTGGAACGTGAACACGCCGGTGAAAGGCGCCACCAGTTCCCCGGTCCACAACACGCTGAACTGGTCCTTCTGCACCCCGGGCGCCGGCTCACGCAAGCCCCAGTCGAAGTCGATGGTTTCATCCAGCCGCACCGTGGCGAGGCGCGCATGGTTCGTGTCGTTGAAGTAATACCCTAGCAAGCCCGTGCCCTGGCCGCGGCCTGTGCCTTCGGATGGCGTCTCGGCCTCCGGATCGAACTTGAGCGAGCGCAGTTCGGGGAACGCCACCGTCTGGGCCAGCGTGTTGGTGCCGAGGATCTGCACGGTGCCGTTGGTAAAGGCAATCTCGCCGCGAAGGCTGCGGCCATCGTGGGTTTGGACCACGCCGGTGCGCGCCAGCGCGGAGAATGGGCAAAGTGCCAGAACCAAGCCGATGGCGGGCAGAGCACTCGCCGAACGGATTCGCCGCGTGATCCCGGGAACGGGAGCGCAGCCCTGCTGGGCGCTCGATGGGTTCCTCCGCACCAGGCGGACGGGACACGCGCGCTCCGGCTCATGAGCGGGAGCGACATCACGGAAGGCACGGCAAACACGGAACCAGCAGCGTCTGGAGATCATGGCGGACAACAACGTGAGAAATCCGACGGGCCCGGGTTCACCGCTGGTAGAGCGGCAGGTAGTGGTAGGGCATGGCGAGGATCATGGTATAGACGGCCGTGGCGTACACGGGGCCCACGCCGTCGTTGCCGGGATCGAGCTTGGGTTCCCAGTAGGCGGTATCGCCCCGCACGGTCACCGCGCGCAGCAAGGTTTCCTTCATCTGTGCATACCATTTGCGCCAGAGATCACCGCCGATCATGTACATGGCGGGTGCCGCGTAGAAGTTTCCGTAGGTGAACCATTTCTCCCGGTCCTGGGCGGTGGCGTGCTTGACGAGATAATCCGCTCCGCGTTTGACCAGCGGATCGTCATAGTGCCCGAGCACCTGGAGGGAGTAGATGGCCGCGGCCGTGCGGGCGAAGCCGGGCGCTCGGTTCTTCGGCTGGTAGGTGAACCCGCCGCTGGCCTCGTCGAAGCATTCCCGCACGTAGCGGGTGGCGGCGTCGAGTGTGGCCTGGGGCACGTCCAGGCCGGCGTTCTTGGCGGCGCGCAACGCCACCGCTTGCAGCACCGTCACCGAGATGTCCGCGTCGCTGGGCACCGGCCGGTAACGCCAGCCTCCCTCGCGGTTCTGTGCCGAGATGATGAGCTTGATCACCCGCTCGAACTTCGGCCGCATGGCCGGCGAGCGGGTCTGGCCGTACAGTTCCGCCAACGCGATGGAGGCGATGCCGTGGCCGTACATGTATTGGCCGCTGTTGCGGTCGAGGAACAGTCCCTCGGGGGAAATCGCGTCGAGCAGATACTGCATTCCGGCCGTGACGTTCTTGCCGAACTCCCCCTCGCCGGGCAACTGACCCGCAGATTGGAAAGCGATGAGCGTGTAGCCGGTGATGGCGATGGGATGCCGTTGTTCGTCCGGAGACAGCCCCCAGGCACCGTTGGGAAGTTGTTTCGACGCCAGCCACTTCAGGGCGCCTTTGATCACTGCCTCGGTCTTCTCGTCCACGACGGGATCACCCTCGATCTTGGGCGCAGCGGCGGCCGGCACCAGCGCGGCCAACAGACAACAGAGGCGGAGGAGGGCGGACTTCATCGAGGTCCGGTCTGATCGGACAGGTTCTTCAAATACTGTTCCACCAGCGGGCCGTATTCCTGCGGATACTTTTCGCCCTGGGACTGCTGGATGGCGGCGCGATCCCGTTGCGGCAGGCCGGTAAAGGCGCTGGAGCCGGACACGTCGTTGCGGCGGCCGTCGGCGCCCCCGGTGCCTGTCCAGTTGCCGCGTTCGCCCGTGCCTTTGGGACTCGGCTGCCCGCGGCCTTGCCCGTCGGACTGCGCCTGACCTTCGCCCTGCCCCTGGCCCTGGCCTTTGCCCTGACCCTGCCCTTGTTGCTGCCCCTGTCCCTGTCCGGAACTCAACCCGGCCTGGGCCATGGAAAGAGCGGCCTGGGCCTGGGCGAGGGCCTGGGCGGCCGAAGCGGCGTTGATCTGGGAAGGCATCCCCTGGCCCGCGCCCGCCTGGGCAGCCCCCTCGCTGAGGGAACCCTGCGCGGATTGCAACGCCGACTGCGCCTGTCCTGGCAACGGACCCAGGCTGCCGGCGGTTAGCGGCCCGATGGTGGTGTGCGCCTGTTGCAGTGCCTGCGCGGCCTGTTGGAGCGCGGAGGCTGGCGCAGCTTCCTGGGCCGCGGCCAGTGCTTCGGCCAGTCGCTGCAAGTCCGCCTGTTGTCGGCCGAGTGACGAGAGTTGCTGCCGGGGCTCGCCCTGGCTGCTTTCACCGGCCTGCTTCATGGCTTCGCGGGCGGCCTTCATGCGCTGCACAGCGCGCGGGACATTGCTGCGGCCCAGTTGCTCGGCCGCCTCGCGGGCGGCCCTTTGGGCCTCGGCAATCTGGGGCATCTCCTGATCCATCTGGCCCAGGCTGTCGGCGATCTGCCGCTGCTGTTGCTGGAGCGAATCCATCAGCCCCGGGGGGCTTTGCTGCAGTTCGGAGAGCGCTTCGCCCACCCGCTGCTGGGCTTCTTCGATCAACTTTTGCGCATCGGCCAGGCTCTCGGAGGCGAGGGAGGGCAGGCCCAGTTGCGCGCGAAGCTCGTCGATCTTCTTCTCCAGTTCGCGCTTGGCGAGATACAGCTCCTTGAGGGCACCGGCCTGGTGTTCGCCGGCGGGTTTGGGCTCGGGCTTGTCGAGACTGGCCTTGGCCTCGGTCATGAGGCCATGCGCACGGCCCAGGTGAGACGCGGCGGAGGGGGCGGGCGCGGCCGCCTCATGCTGGAGCAACGCGGTGGTCTGGGCCAGACCGGCCTGCTGGGTGGACAGCTCGGGCAGCGGATCGTGCTTTGACTTGAGCGCCTCGGCGGCCGTGGCGAATTGAACCTTCTGCTGCTCTTCGATGACGGCGGCGAGGCGTTTCAAGAGGTCGTCCAGTTTTTCCAGATCCTTTTGCGCCTGCTCCAGCTTCTGGATTTCCTCGCCCAGTTGACGTTCGGCGCGCTCCAGTGCGTCGAGCGCGGCCTGTTGCGCCGGCGCGTTGTTGTTGCGGGTGGCCAGGGAGTTCTGGGCCTTCTGCATCTGATCGGCCGCTTCGCCGAGGGACTCCGCGGCGTCTGGTGCCTGGCCGGCCGAGCGCGCTTGCAACTCCTGCGATTTGTCCTTGAGAGAACCTTGTTTCGGGGCTTTGGCGATCAGTTCCTGGGCTGGCGTCTGGGAGGTCTCGTGCTTCAACGCCTCTTGGTCCTTGATCAAACCCCGCACCTGCTCCTGTAGGCGCTGCAAATCCTCCAGGCGGTTGGCGGGACGCTGGGCGGCGGCCTCGGCCTCGAGCAACTGTTCCTCGATGGCCTGACGCGCCTGGGTAAGTTGCAGAATCGCCTCCTCCTGTCGTGGCAGGGCGGCCTCGATCCGTTGCTGCGGGCGGGCGTCGGAACCCAGGGCGCTGCGCGCTTCCTGCATCTTGTCCGTGGCGCCGCGCAGGTACTCCGCCGCCACCGGCGCCAGACTGTCGATGTCGCGCCGGATGAGATCGGTGAGATCGACCACCTCGGCCTGGTCGTAGGAGCGCTTGTCGGCCTCGTCCCTGCGGGTGGCCTTGCGCGTGTCGGCCGTGAGCTGTCGTTGCTGGTCGAGGGTGCGATCCACCTCCTGGAGCGCCTGGCGCAGCATCTCGACACGGTCGGTGGAGAGGGTCAGCAGACGGGCCACCTCGCGCATTTCGTCGCGGGCTCGTTTCTGGTGGCCGACGGCGCTCAACAACCGCAGCTTGTCTTCGCGCAGGTCCTCTGCCGCCGCGTCCAGAGCGGTCAGAAGCCCGCCTTCGCTCACGCGGGCCAGGGCCGCCCGGGGTCGGTCGGCAGCGGCGTCATCAGTGATCTCGGCCGCCACCTTTTCCAGCCGGCGCAGCAGCACCTGCAGTTCGTCCTTCATCGGCCCCTGCTCGGTCTGCTGGAACTTCAGGTTGATCTTCTGCGATTCGTCGAAAGAATTGAAGCCCTTCCCCTCGGTGGCCTTGGCCAGCGCGACGCCGAGCCACATGTTGGCCGACTGCTTGGCCGCCAGCTCCTTGATGCGTAGCGCCAGGGTGTTCAACTCCTGCTGGCGCTGGTAGCGGCTCACCAGTTCGTTGAGCTGGGTGATGATCGCCTTCTGCGTGGCGAAGGCCGCGGTGGCCTGTCGGGCGGAGGCGCTGTCATCCCCGGCGGCGCGGGCTTTCTTCAGGTAGTCAATGACCAGGTCCATCTCCTTCTCCGACAGCCGGCCGAGCACGCTGCGGATGGCCTTGAGAAAATCGGCGTCCTCGCCGGTGATGCCGTTGCGGTCGAACTCGGCCACGATGGCATCCAGCATCTCGCCGACGCGCAGGGTGGTGGTGCGAAGCTGCTGCTGCTTCTGCTCCTGGTGCAACATGCGGTCGGCCACCGAGGGACCCGTCTCGGCCGCGACAGCCGCGAAGGAACCGCTGCCAAGGAGAAGCAGGGCGGACAACCAGCGCGGAAATACAGTGCGGCGCATCATCAACAACAGCGGCCCAAACAGCGGCGCCCGAACCCCTTCACGACTCCGGGCGGACCGTGGAAAGACTCGGCCAGGGAAGCCGCTTATTCAAACGAATTCTCCTTGGGGCGCAGTTGGCGCCGCGGTGCCCGTGGGTCCTGGAAACCCGGGATGGAAGCGCCGCCCTGCGACGCTTGGATGCGCTGCATTGGTGATTGGCGCCGCGGCGGATTGGGAAGTGCCGCGACGCTTCCTTGGCGCACGGGGGCCATGACCTCGTAGCGGCAGACCGAAACGACGGGGCGAAGGAACCGTGTTCGTTTTTCTGGTTCCATTGACGACTCAGACGCGCAGGAGCTCCCGCGCCTCGGCCTGGCCGGGCGCCGGCCGGCCGAACTCGCTCGCCGTGACCCGGGCCAGGGCGATCAGATGCCGCCAGCGGAACGCGGGTCTCGTGGTGTGGAACTCTTCCCAAACCGTTTGAAAGTATTTCTCGGCATGCAATGCGCCGTCCTCGCTTACGGCGAAGCGGAGCAACAACTGGAACACCTCCGCTTCGGGGTGTCCGATCTGTCCCAGCCGATGGACAATAGCTGCCGCCTGCGCCTGCAGGTTGCCCCGGATTGCAATGTCCAGTTCCCGGAGCAGGAGGGCGCCGTCCGTTGAGGCGAGGCCGTTCACGTGGCGTTGAATGGGCAGCGGCTCCCAGTTCAGGAAATCCCCGCCGCGGTTCGTCCGGTCCAGGGCCGCCTGCCAGGCGCCCAGGATGAGGCAGGCGTAGGTGTTCCGGCCCCTGCTGACGCGCGCGAGGTTGCGCCAGGCGTTTGCGGCATCGCTGGCATGCACGCCGATCGAGTCACCATGCACGCTGCCGACCGGCTTGCCCGGCTGTTCCATGGACGGCGGGCGGCCCCGGTCCCGCAGCACCAGTTGATTGGCGGCCAGCGTGATGGCTTCGCCGACATCGGAAGGACGGAAGCCTTCGGCCAGGGCTGCGGCCGCCGCGGCGGCCGCCTCTTCGGGCGAGCCGGAGAAGATCGTGTCGCTCAGTTTTTCCACGAAGGCGTCGTCGGCCTCGCGCCGACCCGGCTCGCGGCCGAGAAGCTTGTGTTCGTCCAGCAACCGGACCAGCACTTCGCTGTGCTTGTCCCAGCGGCTGGTGCGATACTTCTCCGCCCTCAAACAATAGCGCAGCGACTGTCGCAACAAGGCATCGGCGTGTTCCCGCCCCACCACATCGAGCAAATCCCAGGCGCGATACGGCAGCACGGTGCGATGCACTTCGGTGTCCTCTTGGACGGCCACCAGCAAAGCCTGGAACGCGGCATCCGTGTCTCGCTGGATCAGGCCGGCGAGCAGGCGCTCGACTTCGGCCGGTGCCTGGCGCCGGACGGCGTCGCGCACCACTTCGAGGCCGGCGGAGGCCGGCGTTGCGGTCGGTTCGACGCGGCGCAGAACCTCGGCCTTGCGGCCGCCGTTTTCCTGAATCCGACTGGTGTTCCGGTAAAGCACCTTGAACACCGGCAGGGGCTGCTCCGGTCCGGGCAGGCACCGCGCCATCCTCAGCGCCGGCCCGAGGGCCATGAGGGTGTGGTAGCCGGTGTAATCCTCGCCGCCAAAGGTGCGCGCGTTGGCCAGCGCCGCGGCGGCCACCAGCCGGTCCAGGGCGACCCCGGCCCGCAGCTTCTCCACCAGCGCGGGCTGGAGCCGGGTCACGGGCGTTTCCTGCATGAAGGACACCAGCGGCTCAAGATCGCCAAACCGCAGGGCATCCGGGAGGGATTCATCCAGAGGCGTGGCCAGTCCCAGTTCGACCGCCAGTTCGGAGCCCAGGGTGGCGATAAACACCCCCCCGCCAACTGCGCGCAGAAACCCGCGGCGGGTCAGTGAAGCATTCATGATGGGTGAAGAGGTTTTTCGGTCTGTCCGAGGTCTCCCACCGCCATCGCGCGCGGTCAAGTGCGAAGTCGCGCCCGGGGGCGACCCGGGCGCATCTGAGTTTGTGGCAGGGGGGCCCTGTCGCGCCGTGGCAAACCCCTCGCGCGGAGCGGCTGCCATGGGAATTACCGCTCCTGATCGTCACTGCCGATCACCTGTCGCGCAACCCCGTCGCCGAGGGACCGTTGCCGATCCGGGGCCGCATGGGAGAGGCGGCCCGGGTCAGGCCGCCGCTCGGCCCACCGCCTGGTTGAGGGATGGGCAGCCGTGTTCCTCCAGAAGGCGTCGCAGCCCCCGCGTGATGGTTCGGGCAATGGACGGCCCCTCGTAAACCAGACCCGTGTACACCTGCACCAGCGAGGCGCCCGCGGTGATTTTCTCCCACGCATCGGCGGCGGTGAAGACGCCGCCCACCCCGACGATGGGCAGCGTGCCCCGCGTGTGGCGGTAGAGATACCGGATGACTTCGGTACTCCGCGCCGCCAGCGGCCGGCCGCTCAGGCCGCCGGTTTCCGCGTAAAGGGAGCGCAGGGGCGGCGCCGGGTTCTCCGGGCGCGCAACGGTGGTGTTGGTGGCCACCAGGCCCGCCAACCGGTGCGGCACCACCAACTCGAGGATCTCGTCAAGCGCCTCGAAGGAAAGGTCCGGTGCCACTTTCACGAGCAAGGGCTTGGGGGGGCCGCCGGCGGCGGCGGCCAGCCGCTCGTTAACTTCCTGCAACGCGGCGAGGATGTCGCCGAGGGCCGCTTTGTCCTGAAGCTGCCGCAGATTGGGCGTGTTGGGAGAACTGACGTTGACGACGAAGAAATCCCCGTGCGGCCAGAGCAGGTGGAGCGATCCGGCGTAATCCTCGGCCGCCTTTTCAAGTGGAGTAATTTTGGATTTGCCGAGGTTGATGCCGACGGGATGTTGCGGCCAGCGGCCCAGGTGACGCCATCGCGCCAGGGCCTCGGCCATCGCGGCGGCGCCGGCGTTGTTGAAGCCCATCCGGTTGATCAAGGCTTCGTCCGGCACGAGGCGGAAAAGCCGCGGCGCCGGGTTGCCCGGTTGCGCATGCAGCGTCACGCCGCCCAGCTCCGAAAAACCGAAGCCCATCGCGGCCCAGGCCGGCACGGCCATCGCGTGCTTGTCCATGCCGGCGGCCAGGCCCACCGGATTTGGAAAGCGCAGTCCGAAAACTTCGACGGGCAGTGGCTCCGCGCCGAGGAACGTGGCCAGCGCGTCGCACAACGCCGCCTGCCGGCTCACCATTCCCAGGGCGCGCAGCGTGAAGTTGTGAATCTCCTCCGAGTCCTGCGCGAAGAGCGCCGGGCGGATCACATGACGGTAGAGCCAGCCCACGGGGATCAATTGTTTTCCGGGAGCCCCTCGACGTGGCCGATGTTCTTGACGGGCCGGAAAATCTCCAGCACTTGCGCCAGCAGTTCGGTGTCGAGGGGCTCGGCGATCCACTGTGCCCAACGGCGGATGTTCTCCGGGTTGGCGCTGCCGGCCACGGTCGTGGCGATGTCGGGGTTGGAAACGCTGAACTGAAGCGCCAGTTTCGCGATGTCCGTGCCGCGTCGGGCGCAGTGCGCGGCGGCCTGGCGGGCGGCGGCCTTCACGTTCTCCGGCTCCTTCAACCACGCCGGTAGTGGCGCGTTGGTGAGCAACCGGGCGCTGAACGGGCCGGCGTTCATCGCGCCCACCCCCTTCGCCTTGAGGTAGGGCAAAGTCTCATCCGCGAAGCGCGTGTTCTGCAGGGTGTATTGGTTGTAGCTCAGCACACAATCCACGTCCGTCTGATCGCAGATGAAGCGGAAGATTTTCTGGGGATAGCCACTGAAGCCGATGAAGCGAACCTTGCCCTGCTGCTGCGCCCGGCGCAGGGCCGGCAGGGTCTCGTCCACGATCTGTTGCATCTCGACGAATTCGATGTCGTGGCAGAGGACGATGTCGAGGTGATCGGTGCCGAGCCGGTGCAGGCTCACGTCCACACTCTCGGCCACGCGCCGGGCGCTGAAGTCAAAATGCGCGAGATCGTAGCGACCCAGCTTGGTGCAGAGCAGGTAGGAATCGCGCGGCACGCCGCGAAGCGCGACGCCCAGCAGCACTTCGCTCATGCCGCGGCCGTAAAACGGCGAGGTGTCGATGAGGCTCAGGCCGCACTCGAGCGCGACGCGCACGGACCGGAGCGCCTCGTCCATCGTGACGGGGCGGAACTCCTGTCCGAGCGATGAGGCGCCGAAGCTGAGGATGGGAACCTTCAGACCGGTTCGGCCCAGAACGCGTTGTTGCATGGCCGGGGAGTCTTCCAAACCGGCCCGGGCGGGTGCAAAGGGATTTTGGCAGGAGCAGGGGACCCCGCAAGCGGAGCCGGGGGTGACGAGCGTGTGTTGGCGCGAGATGGCGACGCTCAGGGCGTTGGGGCAGGGAGAAAGGGCAGGCCCGGGGCGCCAACGCGGGGCAATGGGCATCTTGGCAGGAGACCGGAGGTGAGCGTGGGGCCGACCCGCTCAAAGGTGGACGACTCGGCCTCCCCCAAACGGAGGCGCGTTTGCGCGGGAATGGCGGGCTCCGG
>DATLZF010000150.1:0-2322 GCA_035574135.1 Candidatus Methylomirabilota bacterium | reverse complement strand
GAGCCTGCGCTCCGCCTTCGAGCAGGAGACCAACCTGTTTCTCAAGAGCATTCTGAGCGAGGACCGCTCGGTGGTGGACCTGCTGGATGCCGACTACACCTTCCTGAACGAGCGGCTGGCCCGCCACTACGGAATTCCGGGCGTCTTCGGAAACCACTTCCGCCGCGTCGCGGTTAAGGATGAAAACCGCCGGGGTTTGCTGGGCCACGGCAGCGTGCTGACGCTGACGGCGCTGGCCAATCGCACCTCGCCGGTGGAGCGCGGCCAGTGGGTTCTGGAGAATATTCTGAACGCCCCGGTGCCCGACCCCCCGCCGAACATTCCGGCGTTGAAGGAGAAGGGCGAAAAGGGCGCGCAAAACCTGCCCATGCGCCAGCAGATGGAGGCGCATCGCGCCAGCCCGGCGTGCATGGGCTGTCACGCGCGGATGGATCCTATCGGGTTTGCGCTGGAGAAGTTCGACGCCATCGGCCGCTGGCGCGATACGGACGAGGGCCAGCCCATTGACGCTTCCGGGCAGTTGCTCGACGGCTCCAAGTTTGAAGGGCCGGCGGGACTGCGCGAGGCGCTGCTCAAGCGGCCGGACCTGCTGGCGTACGCCGTCAGCGAGAAGCTGCTGACCTACGCGCTGGGGCGGCAGCTTGAGTATTACGATGCCCCGGCGGACCGCCAGATTGTCCGCAACACCGAGGCCAGCAAGTATCGCTGGTCCGCCCTGGTGCTGGAGATCGTGAAAAGTGTGCCATTCCAGATGAGGAGGTCGCGAACGTCATGATGATTTTCAAGAGGGCTATTCCGAGGCGCACATTCCTGAAAGGCGTGGGGGCCAGCATCGCGCTGCCGTTTTTGGACGCCATGGTTCCGGCGTTTGCGGCCACCAACGACACGGCCGCGGCCGCACCGCTGCGCATGGGCTACTTCTATATCCCGAACGGGATCATGCGGGACGTGTGGCTGCCGGAGCAGGAAGGCCCCAACTTCGAGCTCACGCCCGTCCTCAAGAACTGGGAGCCGTTCCGCGACCAGATGGTCATCCTCAGCGGGATGGACGGAGGAAACGAATTTGTCGGAGGGCACGTGCGCGGCAGTTCCATGTGGCTGACGGGCGTGGATCCGAAGAAGTCGATGAACGATGTGCTGTGCGGCACTTCGGTAGACCAGGTGGCAGCCAGGGAGTTTGGAAAGCAGACCCAGCTGGATTCGCTGCAGCTTTGCATTGAGGACGCTGCCGAGTTAGCCGGCCAGGCGCAGGGCGGTTACAACGCCGCCTACACCAACACCATCTCCTGGCGCACCCCCACCATGCCCCTGCCGATGGAGCACAAGCCGCGCGCGGTCTTTGAGCGCCTTTTCGGCGACGGCGACAGCACCGAGCCGGCGGCCCGGCTGGCGCGGATTCAGAAGAACCGCAGCGTGCTTGATTTTGTGCAGCAGGATGTGTCGCGCGTATTGACCGGGCTCGGCTCCAACGACCGCAGCAAGCTGAAGGAGTTCCTGGACGCCATCCGTGATGTCGAGACGCGTGTTCAGAAAGCAGAGCAGGGCGCGACCAAGGAACTGCCGAAGGTGGAGCGCCCGGTCGGCATTCCGCCGTACGAAGACCATGTGCTGCTCATGTTTGACCTGATTGTGCTGGGCTTCCAGACCGACACCACGCGCGTCAGCACCATGATGCTTGCGCGGGAGTACAGCGAGCTGGTCTATACCAACCTCGGCCTCACCGAGCCGCACCATCCGCTGACACACCACCGCGGCATTCCGGAGCGCATGGAAGGCGCCCGCACGATTGACCGGTACCACGGCAAGCTGTTCGCACACTTCCTCAAGAGGATGCGTGAAACCAGGGAGGGCGACGGCACGCTGCTCGATCACTCCATGATCATCTATGGTGCCGGTATGGGCGACGGAGACATCCATAATCAGTGGAATATGCCGATCGCGCTGTTTGGCGCCGCCAACGGCAAGATCAAGAAGGGCAACATCCACCTGAAGTATCCCAAGGGAACGCCGTTCTGCAATCTGCACGTTGCGATGCTGAATCTGGCGGGGATCCCGACGGAGAAGTTCGGCAACAGCACCCAGGCGCTGGATCTGAGCGCCATCACCTAAGCCCCGAAGGGACTCATGCGGGAGGCGGCGCGCGGTGCCGCCTCCGGTTCTTTGGCTCCCATCCCGTGTTGTCGCAAGGGGAACGACCATGAGATTTCCAGTCAACTCCAAAATCGGTATCAGCGCGATCGGGGGCATGCTCCTGCTGGCTGCAACGCTGGCGGCGGAGGGTGCCGACCTGCGGGTAGTGATGGCGGCCCGGAATCAGGACCG
>DATLZF010000149.1:0-3594 GCA_035574135.1 Candidatus Methylomirabilota bacterium | reverse complement strand
AACAGCCCGGCGCTGATGAAGGCCCTCCTGATCAACGGTGCCCGCCCCGGCGGGCCGGTCCAGTCCCCCGCCGGTTACCTGGTCAAGTCCACGCGCAACCCCTACGGCTGGGGTGTACCCAACCTGACCAACAGCCTCCCGTCCACCCTGGCGGACTCGACCGGCCCGCTGCTGATGTGGGATTCCGGTCCGAGCAACGCGCTGGCCACCGGACAGAGCTTCACCCGCGTAATCAACGTCGCCAATGCTGCCCGCTCCGCCGGACTGCGCTTCACGCTCGTTTGGACCGATCCTCCCGGCAATCCGGCTGTGGGCATCAAACTCGTCAACGACCTCGACCTGATCGTCACCAACCTGACCACGGGCGAAGTCCACGTCGGCAACGACATCGCGCCCAACAGCCTCTACAATCGCGTGGCCTCCTCCGTCACGGTCACCAACACGCTGCCCACCGACCGGGTCAACAACGTCGAGAACGTCTTCCTGCGCCCGGGCCTGGCCACGAGCTACTCCGTCACCGTGCGAGCGCGGCGGGTGAACGTGAACGCCGTCAGCCAGCACACGAACAACGTCGTGCAGGACTTCGCCCTCGTCGTGGCCAGCGAACGCACCGCCCTGGCCGACGCCTTGAGCATCGGTGGTGAAGGCGCGGGCTGGGATCCGAACCCGCCGTTGGTCATCGTCACCAACGGCATCCCCATCCTGAACCAGCGCGTGGCGGCCAATCCGCCCCTGATCGGTGGCACCAACGGCGTGACCAACCAGTGGAACTTCTACGTCGTCACCAACACGCCACCGGACGGCTCCAGCGGCGCCCGGAACATCGCCTTCACCACCTTCTTCCCGCCCCAGCTCTCGCGGCTGCGCAACTCACAGGATGGCGACCTCGATATGTTCGTGTCGGAAAACCCGGCCATCACCAACCTGGACGCGGCGGCGCTGGCCACGGCCTTCCGCTCCACCGGCCGCGGCGGCACCGAATCCGTGGTGCTCACCAACGCCACGCCCGAGGCTCTCTATTACGTCGCCATCAAATCCGAAGATCAGCAGGCGGTGAACTTCGGCTTCTTCGCCATCTCGAGCCTCAGTCCGTTCAGCCAGGAGAACGACAACGGCGAGATCATCGCCCAGGGATTCCCGGCCATCGTCGAAATTCCGGATGGTTCGCCCGAGTTCCAGCAGGCGGCCATCATGTTCGCCTTCGTCGTCCAGAGCCGGCGCGTGCAGAACGCGGTGGCCGAGGTGGAAATCGTCCACGAAAACGGCGGCGACCTCGTGGCCAAGCTCAGCCACAACCAGCGCTTCGCCGTGCTCTACAATCACCGGCAGTTCGAGGGCGACGACTACACGCTCTTTGATGATGGCGACTCGGGCGAGAACGAGGATTCGACGCTGCCCGTCTGGCGCGTCAGCAGCGGACCCGAAACGCTGAAGGCCTTCATCGGCGAGGAGGCCGTCGGCGTCTGGCAACTCAACGTCTTCGACCTGGCGCCCAGTCTGGTGGGACGCATTCAGAGCCTCGTGCTTCGCATCACCCCCGAGCCCGAGGACCTGCTTGGCGACGACGGCTTCTTTGTGAAGATCAAGTCACGGCGCTGGTTTTACTTTGCCGTCGATGTGCCGGCGGACGCCACAAACCTTGTCGTCTGCGCCGCCCCGGACGCCGGCCCCGTCGAGGTGTATCTCCGCCGGGAGGAGGTTCCCACCCGGGACCTTTATGACGTGTTCGCCACCATCGCGCCGCCCGGCGACTGCCTGAATCTGTCCGTCACCGATTCGCCTCCGCTGTCGCGCGGCCGGTATTACGTGGGAGTGTTCAATCCCAATGCCACCGCGGTGACGGTGAACCTCAAGGTGCGGGTCGAGCGCGACCTGGCGCTGCGCTCGGCCTTTAACTACCGCGCGACCAACTCCGTGGCGCTGATCGACGATGCCGTGACCAACTCCACGATCTTCGTCAACCGCCGCGGCACCATCGCCGACGTGTCGGTGGGGGTGCGCATCGACCATGACCGCGTGTCCGACCTGGTGCTGCACCTGATCAGCCCCTCGGGCACACGGCTGCTGCTGGCGGAAAACCGCGGCGGCGCGCTGGCCACCAACTATGGCGCCGGCGTGCTCCAGACCAATGTGTCGGCGCAGGACGCCAGCGGCGGCTTCCAGGCCAACACGAACTCCATCGGCCCGGTGCAGCCCGTGGGCGTGGTCGAGGTCGAGTACGAGTTCTACGGCGTCCCGGACCAGTTGCGCATCTACTACGAAAATGAACTGATCTTCGACACGGGCTTGATCAGCGGTTCCGGCAAGGTGTCGGTCGATTTCGGCCCCGGCTCGGCGACCAACGTGGTCATCGTGATGAACGAAGGGGACAACCCGAACCTCGGCACGGCCTGGAACTACACCGCCGTCGTGTTAAGCGGCATGTCCTTCACCCGATTCAGCGACTCGGCGGCGGTGCCGATCAAGTTCGCCGTCCCGCCCTTCGGCACCACCAATATCTTCCAGCCGACGACGACCAACCTCAGCAATTTCGAGATGCCCCCTGCCGGCGACTACCAAGCGCCCCCGCTGCAGGTGATCGACGGCTGGGACCTGGTAACCAATCGGGTCACCGTGGTCCGGAATGCCGCCCTGGCCCATACCGGCAACCAGTTTCTCGCCCTGGCCAACGGCCAAATGCGCCGCGTGCTGACCACCACGGCGGGCCGCGATTATCGGTTGTCGTTCGCGCATCGCACGCCCTGTCTGGTGAGCTGGTGGCCGGGCGAAGGCTCGCCCGAAGACATCGTTGGCGACAACGAGGGCGTGCAGGCCGGCGGCGCCTATTCACCCGGGCGGGTAGGGCGGGCGTTTGATTTCACCGGACCCGCGGATGGCGTTTCCATCCCGCCGTCAACCACGTTGAACGTGGGGACCAACGAGGGGCTGGCCATCGAGATGTGGGTTCGGCCGGAGGATTTGAGCACCCCCATGCCCCTGTTCGCGTGGACGGACGGCATCCGCCATGGCGTGAGCCTGTGGTTGTCGCACCCGACTTTTGGCGCCGCCGGCTCCATTTCGGCACACTTCGACGCGCCCACCGGCCCCATCGGTTACCTTGTGGCGAGTGCTTTTGCTCAAGCGGGCGTGTATCAGCACATCGCCCTCACCTACGATGCGGACACCGGGCGCGCGGACCTCTATCTGAACGGCGTTCCCGCCGGATCCGGAACGTTCTCCGGGGGGCGGCCGCTGACCACCGGCCCCGCTCACATCGGTTTCAGCCCGCGCCTGCCGGCGCCACTCGAGATGCCCGGAACCTACTTTTTCCGCGGCCAACTCGACGAGATCTCGCTCTACCACTGCGCCCTGACGGAGCCGCAAATTGCCGCCATCCATGCGGCGGGCGCGCTCGGCAAATGCGGCGCCTCGGGCTGTCTGCCAGGCTTTGGCCTGAGCGTGGACGACAACACCTACGAATTCAGCTCGGAGGGCGGCTGGCAGCGCAACTCGGCCCGCTTCACCGCAGTCACCAACGGCAGCGTGGTCACGCTCACCGGCGGCGCGTTCTCGTCGCTGCTGGACGATTTCGAGCTGACTGAACTGCCCTTCGAA
>DATLZF010000148.1:0-7130 GCA_035574135.1 Candidatus Methylomirabilota bacterium | reverse complement strand
CGCGGCCAGGTCGCCCACGTCGGCCAGCTTGCGCGTGATCACGCCGGCGAACGGCGCGGTGATCGCGGCATGGCCCAGCAACGTCTCCGCTTCCTGCACGGCGGCTTCCGCCACGCGGGCGCGGGATTGCACGGCGTCGAACTCCGCACGGGTGGCGGCGCCTCGTTCGAGGAGCGCGGTGTGGCGCTGCAAATCGGCGACGGCCTGCTGGCGCACGGCGAGGGCCTGGTCCAGCTTCGCGCGGATTTCCCGGACATCGAGGCGGACCAACAGCTCGCCCGCCTTGACTGACTGCCCGGGCGCCGCGCGCAGTTCCTCGATGCGGCCGGCCACCTTGGCTTCGAGCCGCGCCTGGAGTTTCGCCCGGACGGTGCCCACGACTTCCTCCGTCGCGATGCGTTTCCTGGCTTCGATGGTTTGCACGCGCACGGTGGCGGTGGGCAGGGAAGGCGTGGCGGGCCTGGCCTCATCGTGCTTTGAGCAACCCGCCGCCAGGGTCAGTGCGGACGCCACCAGCCATACGGCCAAGGCACCGACGTGGCCGGCCCGCGGATAGGCAATCCGCGACACAGCCGATTGGCAATCGGCGCTACGAGGTGTGGGCGTGCCGGCCTGGATGTAGGGCGGACTGGCAGTCCGCCGTTTCGCCGGTTGGCAACCGGCGGGGCGTTCGCTCTTGTCGCAGCCGCTGCCACCGCTACACTTCGCTTCATGGCCGAAGCCGAAGTCAACCCCGGCTTGGACCGCGTTCGGCACCAATTGCGTGCCAGCGGGGCGCGCGGCGAAGTGCCGAACCACCTGGTCAGCGGCATTCATTCGCGTGGTTACCTCCCTCACGTCAAACGGGAAGGCGCGTCGTATTTTGTCACCTTCCGGCTCGCTGATTCGCTCCCACGCGAGGTGCTGATGGCCTTCGAGCGCCAGCGGGCGGAAAAGATTCGCCGCTTGGAGGCCAGCGACCGGACGGGTCGAGAGGACGCGGACCGGGAATTGCGCCGACAGATGGAACGTTACCTGGACCGGGGCGCCGGCGAGTGTCATCTGCGACGTCCCGAGATCGCCGGCATCGTGGCGGAGGCGTTGCTCTACTTTCATGAGAAGCAGTATGTGGTCGAGGAATGGGTCATCATGCCGAACCACTTGCATCTGGTTCTCTGGCCGATGCCCAACCAGACGTTGAGCGCGATTCTGCAGAGTCGCAAACGGCACACCGCCCGCCAGGCCAACCTCCTGCTGGGCCGCACCGGCCAGACGTTCTGGCAGCCGGAGTCGTACGACCACTGGATTCGCAACGACGACGAGAAGGCGCGGATCCGGCGGTATATCCGCAACAATCCGGTGACGGCGGGGCTGTGCCGCGCGCCGGAGGACTGGCGTTGGAGCAGCGCCTTGGGCCGGCGATCGCGTCGCGGATTGGCAATCCGCGACACAGCCGATTGGCAATCGGCGCTACGGGGCGGGCGCGCGCCGGCGCCGACGTAGCGCGGACTGGCAGTCCGCCGTTTCGCCGGTTGGCAACCGGCGGGACGTGGATTGGAAGGATCGCAAGTATTCACGCCAGTTCCGGCAGGCCGGACGCCGGCCGACCAAAGTTGCGCCTTGGGCCGGCGATCGCGTCGCGGATAGGCAGTCCGCGACACAGCCGATTGGCAATCGGCGCTACGGGGCGGGCGCGCGCCGGCGCCGACGTGGCGTGGACTGGCAGTCCGCTGTTTCGCCGCTTGGCAACCGGCGGGACGTGGATTGCCAAGGTCGGGAGCATTCATGGCAGTTGCGGGAGGCCGAGGGCCTTGCGCAACGCGGCGATGGCGATGCGCTGATCGGCCTCGGCTTCGGCCCGGCGCACCCGGGCCGTGGTAAGCGCGGTTTGCGCGTCGATGAGCTGTGTCGAAAGCACAAGGCCCTGCTCGAACCGGGCGCGGGTCAGGTCCACGCTTTCGGCGGCCTGTGCGACCGCACCCTGAGTCACGGCGAGTCGTTCGGTGGCTTCGCTCAACTGGCGGCGCGCCTGTTCGACCTCGAAATCAATCGCCAGCCGGAGTTTGCGCTGCTCTTCGCGCAGGGCCTCGAGGTGGGCTTGCGCCTCGCTCACGCGCCCGCGCGTGCGTTTCCCATCCCACAAATCCCATTGCGCCATGATGCCCGCGGTGTAGCTCTTGCCGTCGCCGTCGTTCACCCAACCGTGATCGTAGTCGAGGCTGCCGAAGGCGTTCACGCGCGGGCGATAACCGGACTTCATCTGACGGACCTGCGCCGCCGCCGCCTGTTCCGCCTGCGCGAGGGCGCGGAATTCGGGGCGGCGTGAAAAGTCACCGTCTGCGGGGACGGGCACGGCTGGCGATTCGGCGGCCACTTCGAGGTCGCCGGTCTCGATGCCCAGCGCGTTGCGGAGGGCGCGTTGCGAGAGGATGCCGGCATTGCGCGCTCGCACGAGTTCTTCGCGGGCCTGGGCGAGTTTCACCTGAAAGTCGAGCACGTCGATGCGAAGCGCCACGCCGTTGTCCACGCGGTTGCTGGCCGTGGCCAGGTGCTGCTCGAAGGCGGTGACCGCGGCCTCCGCCGCGCGGATGATCTCGCGCGTCTTGAGCACGGTGTGAAACGCACGGGCCACTTCGAACGCGAGGGCGTTTTGCACCGCCTCGGCATTGGCCCGCGCCGCCTCGGTGTTGGCTCGGGCGGCGTCGCGCCCGGCTTTGACGCGCCCGCCGGTGTAGAGCGGCATGGTCAGCAACCCGCGGACGTTGAGGTTGTCCACGTCCGGCACGTCGTTGAAGTCGAGCGACGAACTGAACGAGCGCTGGTTGAGAATGTTGCCGAACGCAAGCATCGGGTTGTCCGTGCGCGTGTAGCTGGACTGGATTTGCAATTGCGGCCAGAACGCGGCGTTGGCCTGGTCGATGCCGGCGCGCGCGGCGGCAATGCGCTGTTGGGCGATGCGCGCGTCGGGGCTGTTGGTTAGGGCGTGGCCGATGGCGCGTTCGAGCGTCCATAGCTCGGCGGCGTCCGCCCCGGGGGTGAGCAGCGTGGCGGCGGCGAGCCATAGCGCCCGTAGAAGGCTGGCCCGGCTCATGGCCCGCGTGCGGCCCTCGAGTTGTAACGCCGATTGGCAATCGGCTGTATCGCGGATTGCCAATCCGCGATGCGGCGGACTGCCAGTCCGCGCCACGGTGGGGTTGGTCGGGTTCATGCGGGATTCGGCCTGGCGTTCAGGTTGGGCGCCGGCGGGTGTCGGGCGGAGGCACGGCGACGCCGTGCCGCTGCTTCATCTCGCGCAGCAGGGCCTGGCCGGTGAGATCATCCTCGGCCGGCTCGAAGCCGCATTCGCGAATCAGTTCCTGCAAGGACGCCGCGTCTTCGACGACCACGCTTGGCGGAAGCGATTCGGCCCGCTGAAGCACCTCGGCAACGGTTTCGTAGTGCGCGATCTTTCTTCGCACCGCTTCCGGCAGGGCCAGGTAAAGGTAGAAGTGCAGCCAAGTCCCGCGCCGCGTCAGCACAAAGGAGCAGGCGCGCCTTGTGGCATCATCCGGGTCGCAACCATCCTGGGTGACCATGTAGGGCCCGCGCCCCTCGTGATGGACAAGCTGCGCGAGGTTCAGCACCTGGAAGTCCTGATACCGGTTGGTGATGGCATGCGTCGTCGTTTTCATCCGAGCTCAGAAGGCTTGCCCGCCATCCGGCATGGCTCGTGACGCCGATTGACCATCGGTCGTTTCGCAGATTGGCAATCCGCGACACGGCGGACTGGCAGTCCGCGCCACGGTCACTTCGCAGATGACGTTGGCTGGTTGCATCGGCTCAGGCGCAGCAGCCTTCTTGCGTCCTGCCCACGCCGAGCTTCTTGAGCACAATTTCGAGCGGGCAGAAGCGCGTCAGGGAAGATTGCAGGAGGTTGAAGCCGACAAAAGCGGTGAACCAGAGCCAGTGCTGGCTGTGAAAATGCGCCAGCAGGAGACTGGTCAGGATGAAAGTGCCGGCGAACAATCGGATGTAGCGTTCGAGGGTCATAGGGAATCGGGAGGTTGATGGTTTGGCGGAGACTGCCGGCGAACAGCGCTCCGAGCGCTGTGCCGAAGCGCGGCAATCCACGGCTCGCGCGTCAGCGGGTATGCGCCGGGGGGACACCCCACCAGCTTGTGGCAGCCCAAGCCGAGCTGGCCGCCTCCCACCGCGCCGATCAGGATTTTTTTCTGCATCCGCATTTCCGCTTCTGCGGGACCTGAGCCGCGACGGTCGGAAAGGTTACATTGGTGAGGGGTGGGCAGGGCAGTGTCGCGGCACATATGCCATCCCGCTTGCGGATTGGGACCGGCCAGGAACGTCAAACATGCCGCCGGAGTCGTCCTTGCGCCGCGCGATTCTGCGCTCGCCCCTCTCGCCGCTGTGCCGAAACCGGAACCATGTGGTTGAAGTGATGGGGAGCGCAGCGCCCCGGGCGTGCTCCCCCAGTTCCAATCGCATCGTTTCGGCGAAACGTGGCGACGTCATGCGGGCGATCCACTGCAACTCGATCCGCCAACGCGGAGCATCATCGCGCGGCGGAAGCGTGGCTCAACTGCCCACGCGCTGCGCCGCCGTCACGGTCTTGGGCGCGGGCAGCGGCGGCACGGGTTCTTTGGCGCACGGTTTGGGCCGGCCCACCATTTGGTAAAATTCCGCCCCGTCGAGCGTTTCCTTTGCCAGCAGTTCGGCAGTGACCCGCTCCAACTGGTCGCGATGCGCGGTGAGACATTGCCTGGCCTCCTGATAGGCGCGGTCCAGGATGGCTTTGACCTCCTCGTCCATCTCGCGCGCGGTCTGCTCCGAACAGTCGCGCTGAAAGCCGCCGTCCGGCCCGGCGAGAAACTGCGCCTGGCGCTGCGCGCAGTTGGCCAGACCTATCCGCTCGCTCATGCCATACATCGCCACCATCTGCCGGGCCAGCGCCGTGGCGCGCTCCAGGTCGTTCTGCGCGCCGGTGCTGACTTCGCCGAAAACCACCTCCTCCGCCGCGCGTCCGCCCAGCAGGCCGCGCAAGCGATCGAGCAGGTCGCGGCGCGTGAGCAGGAACTGGTCTTCGCTGGGCAACTGCATCGTGTACCCCAGCGCGGCCCGCCCGCGCGGCACGATGCTGATCTTGTGGACCGGGTCTGCGTTTTCGCTGTGGGCGGCGACCAGCGCGTGGCCCACCTCGTGATACGCCACGCGGCGCTTGTCCTCGGCGTTGAGCCGGCGCGTGCGGCGTTCCGGCCCGGCCACGACTTTTTCAATCGCCTCCTCCAGATCGCGCTGGGTGATTTCCTTCGCCTTGCGGCGCGCGGTCAGCAAGGCGGCCTCGTTCAACACGTTGGCCAGATCTGCGCCCGAGAACCCGGCGGTGGCGGCGGCAATGCGGCGCAGGTCCACATCGGCGGCGAGCTTTTTGTTGCGGGCATGGACCTTGAGGATGGCCTCGCGTCCGTCGAGGTCGGGCGCGTCCACCACGATCTGGCGGTCAAAGCGCCCGGGTCGCAGCAACGCGCGGTCGAGCACTTCGGGCCGGTTCGTCGCGGCCAGGATGATGACGCCGGTGTTGGCCTCGAAGCCGTCCATCTCGACCAGCAGCGCGTTGAGCGTCTGCTCGCGTTCGTCGTTCACCGCGCCGACGTGGACGCCGCGCTGGCGGCCGATGGCGTCCAGCTCGTCAATGAAGATGATGCAGGGCGCGTGTTCCTTGGCCTGCTTGAACAGGTCGCGCACGCGGGCCGCGCCGACGCCGACGAACATCTCGACAAAGTCCGCCCCGCTCAGGCTGAAGAACGGCACGCCCGCCTCGCCGGCGACCGCCCGCGCCAGCAGCGTCTTGCCCGTGCCGGGCGGGCCGACCAGCAACGCGCCCTTGGGAATCCGCGCGCCGATGGCCTGGTATTCCATCGGGTTTTTCAGGAAATCCACGACCTCCTTGAGCTCCTGCTTGGCCTCGTCGCAGCCGGCCACGTCGTTGAAGGTGACGCCGGTGTTTTTGTCCATGATGAGCTTGGCGCGGCTCTTGCCGATGCCGAAGACGCCTTCGCTGGCGGCGCTGAAGCGGCGCGCGAGCAGCGACCAGAGCAGGAGCATCACGCCGATGGGCAACAGCCAGGCCAGCAGAAACTGCGAGAGCGCGCTTGGGCGCGTGCCGACGTATTCGACCCCGGCGTCCTGAAGTTCCTTGACCAGGTCCGGGTCTTCCACCCGCACGGTGCGAAAGAGGAACGGCTTGGTCTCGGCCAGTGCGCGGCGGAGTGCCTGCGGCGAGTCGGCGGCGTTGGTGTCGGCGGGCTTGAGGACCGGCGACGCGGGCGGGGCGTTGGTGTCGCGGGCGGCCAGCGGCACGATGCGTCCCGCGATTTCGTTCTCTTTGACGGCGGCTTCGACGACCTCGCGGCGCGCCAGGTGTGCCTTGAACTGGCTGTAGGGGATGGTGCGCACGGCGAACTGGTTGAAGAACTCCTGCCACCCCCAAGTCACCAGGAGCATCACGATCAGGTAGCCCAGCAGCCAGCGCGTCTGTGGATCGAACTTGCCGGGCAACTTGAGTTTGGGTGGTGGTCTTTTCATCGGGGGCAGTGTATCCGGGGCGAAGTCCCACCGTGAGAAAAAAACCCGCCTGTCGCAGCGAGGGCAGGGCGGCAGGTGTGGCACTTGCGGCTCCTCGAGATCAAGGACCTCGTTTATGCCATCGATTGATCGAGCGACCTTGCCGGTTGGACACCGGTCGCCACGGATGGATTGCCATCGGGTCCGGCGGCTACGTTGGGTCTGAGTTCGGTCCAACCGGCGCAGCGCTTGGATCGCGCCCTGCGGCTGCCGCCAGGCCCTCCCTGGCGGGCTATTCGGTGTTGGGATAGGAGCCGAGCACCTTCACAAAGTTGCACCGGGCGCTCAGTTGCGAGATGGCGCGCGCGACGCGCGGATCGTTCTGGTGCCCGTCGCAATCCACGAAGAAGAAATACTCCCAGGCCTTTCGCTTGCTCGGACGCGATTCGATCTTGGTCATGTTCAGGCGGGAGCGGCGGAATGGGGCCAGCGCCTGGTAGAGCGCTCCGACCTGGTCGGCGACGCTGAAGAGGAGGCTGGTGCGGTCGTGGCCTGTGGGCGGGCTGCACTGGTGACCGAGCACGAGGAAGCGG
>DATLZF010000147.1:0-2493 GCA_035574135.1 Candidatus Methylomirabilota bacterium | reverse complement strand
TCTCGTCCTCTCAGCAACCACAGTCGGCGGCCGGCTGCACGTGGGTTTGAGCCATCGGACCACCGTCTATTCGACGGACGACGTCGCCCGGCTACGGGGCGCCTTTCTTGGCGCTCTGGACGATCTGAGGGTGCGGAAGTAAGTCCGGCTGGAACCGCGCCGTCCGCATTCGATTGCCGGTCACGCCGGCCCTCCGCCGGAGCAACCCAACGTCGGATAACGGCCGGCCGAAGCTGATGCGCCTGCTCTCCATGCTCAACCGCAATCTTGCGCTGACTGTTCTCGGTGCGATGCTGCTGACGACCGGATGCGCCACCTACAACCGGCGCGCGCTCCACGACGCACCGCTGCGCGAGATGGAACAAGCCTTTGCGCACCGGCAGCCGGCGCTGACACCGGAGCTGGCCGAGCGCGTGCTGGCGCTCGATCCGGCGTCCGTCTCGGCGCGGGACGTTCGGGAAGTGCTGACCCACACGCCGGCGCCGCGGATCATCAACATCCACGGCGGCATCTTTCCGGTGCACCGCCGCATGATCTCGTTCTCCGAGTTTCTGGTGGGGATGGGCTATCCCCGCGCCAGCATCACCAATCCTTCCGACGGCACCTACACGTTCAGTTGCTATGAATCGAGTGCCAAGATCGCGGGGATGATCGCGTGGTATTACGAGAAGGAGGGTCTGCGTCCGCTGATGGTCGGCCACAGCCAGGGCGGCATGCAGGTGGTGAAGATCCTCCACCACCTCGCCGGCCTGTCCGGCCGGCGGCTGGAAGTGTGGAGCCCGCTGACATGGCGCCCCGAGGGCCGCACCAACATCGTGGATCCGCTGACGGGCCGGACACAATCCGTGGTGGGCTTGCGGGTGCCGTATGCCACCGCGACGGGATCGGGCGGGCTGACGCGTTTGCTGCCCAACCAGTGGAGCCTGTGCGGACGGTTGCGGAGCATTCCCGGCTCGGTCGGGGAGTTCACCGGCTTCTACAAGCCGTTCGACTTCCTCGGGGGCGATTGGTTTGGATTCGGCGAGGCCAATCACTCGCACGCCCTCGGCACGGCCACTGTGCGCAACGTGCGGCTGCCGGCACGCTACAACCACGGCCGGATCCCGGACACCAAACATCTGCTCCAATCCGAGGCGATCCGGGAGTGGATCGACCAGTTCCGGCCGGCCGACCCGCCGTCGTCCGGGCATCCGGAGTTCGAGGGCGACACCGAGAATCTGCTGTGGGCGGCCGAGGTGTGGTACAGCATCAAGAAGCATTGGGTGCTCGAATTGCAACGTTACCTCCGCGCCCGGCGCGGGTTCCCGCATGCCTCCTGACGACCTGGTTTGGCGTCAGATCATCGTCAGTGGTTCAGCCCTGGTGTACTGGGGCGGCGTGCTGGTGCAGGCGCGGCGCATTCGCAAGCGCATTGGCCGGTCGGCGAATCTCAAACCGCGCGGTTTCAGGGAAAAGGCGCTCTGGTTCGGCTGGATGCTCGTCATCGTGGGCTGGGTCACGCAGCCGCTGGTGGCGGGACGGGAGTTCATCGCACCGTGGCTTCCCGGAGCGGCGTTGCTCGGGCACATGCCCGGCCTCCTAGCGGGCGCGGCCCTCAACGCGGTCGGTTACGCCGGCACGCTCTGGTGCTACGCCGCCATGGGCTCGGCGTGGCGCATCGGCGTGAACCGCCGGGAAAAGAATGCCCTCGTGGTCACCGGTCCCTACCGCTGGGTCCGCCATCCCATCTACGGGCTGCAAATGGTGATGCTGGCCGGGGCCGTCCTGCTGCTGCCGACCGTGCTGGCGTTGGGCATCCTTGTCCTCCATTACCTCTGCGCCCGGATCAAGGCGCTGGACGAGGAGTCCTATCTGCTCGAAGTCCACGGGGCGGCCTATCGAGATTACCGGCGGCACACAGGGCGGTTCTTTCCTCGGAGCCGGGGGTTCCCTCCCGACTGATTCTTCGGAGCAATTGTCGTCGCCCGCGGCGCGGGCAACGACAATTGCGTTGCGCCCGCATCGCCCCGGCCTATCCTCCCCGCACCGATGAACACCGTGACTCTGGGCAACAGCACGATCACGGTCAGTCGCCTGGCCTTCGGCTGCTGGCGGATCGCCGGCACGTGGAGTTCGACCGAGATCACGCCGGCCTCCCGCGAAGCCGGCCGCCGGGCGGTGCTGGCCGCAGTCGAGGCGGGCTACACCCTGTTCGATCACGCTGACATTTACTGCGACGGCGAGGCGGAGACGCTGTTCGGCCAGGTGCTGCGGGAGGTGCCCGGTGTGCGCGAACGCATCGTCATCGCCACCAAGTGTGGTATCCGCAAAGCGGGCGTGCCCAAGCCGGAAGCACCCTACCGCTACGACTTCTCCGCCGATTACATCGTGCGCTCGTGCGAGGACTCACTGCGTCGGCTGGGAGTGGAGACCATCGACGTGTTCCAACTTCATCGGCCCGATTATCTCATGGACCCCGCGGAGGTAGCCGCAGCCTTCGACAAGCTGCGGCGG
>DATLZF010000146.1:0-3058 GCA_035574135.1 Candidatus Methylomirabilota bacterium | reverse complement strand
CCCCGGCCGGGCCACCGCCGGCCTTCGCCCCAAAGATCGTCACGATCTCATCGATCTCCGCCTACACCGCCTCCCTCAATCGGGGAGATTACTGCATTGCCAAAGCCGCGCTGTCGATGCTCACGCCGCTCTTCGCCGCGCGTCTGGCGGAGCACGGCATCAACGTTTACGAGATTCGCCCCGGCATCATCGCCACGGACATGACCGGGCCGGTGAAGGAAAAATACGACCGTCTCATTGCCGACGGGCTGACGCCCATCCGGCGCTGGGGCACGCCCGAGGACGTTGGCCGCGCCGTGGCCGCCATCGCGCAGGATTTGTTCCCCTTCAGCACCGGCGAGGTCATCAACGTGGACGGAGGGTTTCATGTCCGCCGACTGTAACAGCCGAGACGGGGAAGTCCGGGTCCGGACAGGTTCACCGTAAGGCTCCGTCCGTCCGGTCTTACGAAGGAAAGAGCATGGCCATCAAGATCGATACCAAACTCACGCCGCAACAACTCGTCCCCGCCATCGAGCGAATGTTCGAGCTGTCCGCCACCAAGCTTCTCGCCCTTGAGAAGACGTGGAGGCCCGCCGATGGCACGCCTGTCTTCACGGTGAAGGGCCGCTACACTTCGCGCGGCTGGACGGAATGGACGCAGGGATTCCAGTTCGGCTCAGCCCTCCTCCAGTTCGACGTCACGGGCGACGCACGCTTCCTCGACATCGGTCGCCGCAAGACCATTGAGCTGATGGCCAGCCACGTCTCGCACATCGGCGTGCATGACCATGGTTTCAACAACGTCTCCACCTACGGCAACCTGCTGCGCCTGATGCACGAGGGCCGCATCGAGTGGAACGACCGGGAGAAGAATTTCTACGAACTCGCGCTCAAGGTCAGCGGCGCAGTGCAGGCCGCGCGCTGGACAAGGCTCGCGGATGGCACCGGCTTCATCCACAGCTTCAACGGCGCGCACTCCCTTTTCGTCGATACCATCCGCTCCTGTCGCGCGCTGGCGGTGGCGCACCAGCTCGGCCACTGCCTGATGGGCGAACAGGACACAAAGATTTCCCTGCTCCAGCGCCTCCTCGAACACGCTCTGAACACCGCCCGCTACAACATCTATTATGGCAAGGGACGAGATGCTTACGACGTGCGCGGCCGCACGGCGCACGAGGCCATCTTTAACGTGGCCAACGGCGTCTTCCGCTGCCCGAACAGCCAGCAAGGCTACTCGCCCTTCAGCACCTGGACACGCGGGCTGGCCTGGGCCATCTGCGGCTTCGCGGAGGAGTTGGAGTTTCTCGCCGCCATGGGTAACCGCTGCGGTGAGGACACTGACGGAGGCGGCAGATCGAAGAGTGTCCACACGCTCACGACGGCGGCTGAGGCGTTCGAAAACGCCGCCCTGGCCACCACCGACTTCTACCTTTCCAACTCCTGTGCCGACGGCGTGCCGATGTGGGATACCGGCGCCCCGAACCTCCATCGCCTCCCCTCGAACTATCTCAGCCTGCCCTCCGATCCTTACAACGCCCATGAACCGGTGGACAGCTCCGCCGCGGCCATCGCCGCCCAAGGGTTGATCCGTCTCGGCAATTACCTGGCCAGGAAAGGCGACCAGAATGGCGGCGGGCGATACCGCCAGGCCGGCCTGACCATCGCCCGCACGCTGCTGGCCGAACCGTACCTCTCCACCAACGCAAAGCACCAAGGATTGCTCCTCCACTCCGTGTATCACCGGCCGAACGGGTGGGACTACATCGCGCCCGGCCAGAACGTGCCCAATGGCGAAAGCTCCATGTGGGGTGACTACCATCTGCGCGAACTGGCGCTCCTCATCCTCCGCGAGGCAAAGGGCCAGCCTTACCTCACCTTCTTCGGCTGCGTGCCACCGCACTCCTGAGCCGGTCGCTGCCCTTTCCTCACTCGCGCACGAACTCCTCGTGCAGCTTCGCGTAATGCCCGCCCTGGCGCAGCAGTTCGTCGTGCGTCCCTCGCTCGATGATGCGCCCGTGATCGAGCACGAGGATGCAATCGGCGTGGCGCACGGTGGACAAACGGTGCGCCACCACGAAGCACGTCCGCCGGGCAAACAGTTGCTCGAGGGCGTGCTGGATCACGCGCTCCGTCCGGCCGTCCACCGCACTCGTTGCCTCGTCGAGGATCAGGATGCGCGGTTGCGCCACCATCGCGCGCGTAAAGGTGAGCAGTTGGCGTTCGCCGGCGCTGAGGTTGCCGCCGCGCTCGCCGACGCGGGTTTGGTAGCCATCCTTCAGGCGCAGAATGATGTCATGAGTGCCCAGAATGCCCGCTGCCGTCATCACTTCTTCGTCCGTTGCGCCCGGTCGGCCGAACTTGAGGTTTTCCATCACCGTGCCGGTGAAGAGAAAGTTCTCCTGCGTCACGATGCCAATCTGCTCGTGCAACGACTCGACCGTGGTGGTGGCCAGGTCGATGCCGTCCACCAGAATGCGGCCGCGCTGCGGTTCGTAGAAGCGCGCCAGCAGGCTGACGATGCTGGTTTTGCCCGAGCCGGTATGGCCCACCAGCGCGATGGTGCGGCCGGCCTCGACCTCGAAGTCGATGTCCTCCAGCACCCAGCTTCCCGCCGGGGTCGTATCGTAGCGGAACCAGACCTTCTCAAACACGACGCGGCCCTGGATCGGCGGCAGGGCCACGGCATTCGGTCGGTTTCGCACCTGAGGTTCGGTGTCGAGGAGTTGGAAGATGCGTTCCGCGCTCGCCGCGGTGGAGAGCATGGCGTTGTAGAGATCGCCCATCGTCTGGATCGGCCCGAAGAACATGCCGAGGTAGAGGACAAAGGCTGCCAGTTCGCCCACCGTGATCTCGCGCTGCAGCACCAGCGAGCCGCCGTAGCCGAGGATGATGGCGGTGCCCACGCCCGACATGAGCCCGACAAACGGCATGTAGGTGTGAAACACCCGCGCCGCCGCGAGCGCAGACTGGTTGTAAGTCGAGTGCAGGTCCACAAACCGGCTCAGGTTCTCGTCCTCCCGCGAAAACGCCTGCACCACGCGGACACCGGCGATGTTCTCGGCCATTGCCGCCGTCA
>DATLZF010000145.1:0-3976 GCA_035574135.1 Candidatus Methylomirabilota bacterium | reverse complement strand
CTGCCCCGCCTCGGCGATCCACCCAAGCTGACCCGGCGCCAGGAGGAAGTCTGGCGCGTCATTGAAGAATGGCGCGAGTTGCCTCTGCAGGAATTGCTCCGCCTCACCGGCACCACCGCCGAAACGGTGCGCAAGCTCGAGGACAAGGGGCTCATCGCCATCGCGCCCCAGGTGTCCGAGCGCGATCCCTACGCGCACGAAGCCATTCTGCCCAGCCAGTCGCTCGCGTTGAACCCCGATCAGGCGACCGCGCTCGAGCGGATCCTACAGGCCATGAGCCCTCCGCCGGACGCGACACCGCCGCGCGATCCGGGCGGCGTTTTCCTTCTTCACGGCGTCACGGGCAGCGGTAAGACCGAGGTGTATCTCCAGGCCATTGCCCACGCGCTGGCGCAGGGCCGGGGCGCCATCGTGCTCGTGCCCGAGATTTCGCTCACACCCCAGACGGTCGAGCGGTTCAAATCCCGCTTCAGCACCGGGCCTCATCACACGCTGGTGGCCGTGCTGCACAGCCATCTGTCGGCCGGCGAGCGGCATGACGAATGGCACAAGATCCGCCAGGGCCGCGCCCGCATCGTCATCGGCGCCAGGTCGGCCGTCTTCGCGCCGGTCGATCCCCTGGGGCTCATCATCGTCGATGAGGAGCACGAGCATTCCTACAAGCAGGAGGAGGCCCCGCGTTACCACGCCCGCGACGTGGCGGTGGTGCGCGGGCAGATGGAAAAGGCCGTGGTCGTGCTCGGCTCGGCCACGCCCTCGCTGGAGAGTTTTTACAACGCCCGCCGGGGCAAGTACACGCTGCTGGAGCTGCCGCGGCGCGCCGACGACGCCCGCATGCCGGTCGTGCGCGTCGTGGACATGAGCCAGGAGAACCGCAAGCAGAAGGGCACGCCGATCTTTTCCACGCAACTGAAGGAGGCCATCACGCAGCGGCTCGAACGGCGCGAGCAAACGATCCTGTTCCTCAACCGCCGGGGCTACTCGACCTCGCTTCAGTGTCCGCAGTGCGGTTACGTGGCCGAGTGCCCGAATTGCAGCGTCGCGCTCACCTACCATCGGCAGGCCCGCAAAATCGCCTGCCACATCTGCGGCCACGAGGCGCCCGCTCCCGCCGTCTGCCCCAGCGACTCATGCCGCAATCCGGCCATCCGCTACTCGGGTCTCGGCACCGAACGCGTCGAAGACACGCTGACGAAGCTCTTTCCCCGGGCCGTCATCCGGCGCATGGATTCCGACACGCTCAAGCGCAAGGAGGATTACCGGCGCATCCTCGGCGACTTCCGGCTCGGCAAGATCGACATCCTCGTCGGCACGCAGATGATCGCCAAGGGGCTGCATTTCCCGAATGTCACGCTGGTGGGGATCATCTATGCCGATCTCAGCCTGCATCTGCCGGATTTCCGCGCGGGTGAGCGCACGTTCCAGTTGCTGACCCAGGTGGCCGGTCGCGCCGGGCGGGGCGACCTCGAGGGCGAGGTGATCGTGCAGGCGTTCACGCCGTTTCATCCCGCCATCCAGTACGCGCGCCGCCACGACTACGTCGGCTTTTACGAGCAGGAGATCGAGTTTCGCGAGCAACTGCGGTATCCGCCGGTCAGCCGCGCCGCGTTGCTCACGCTCAAGGGCCGCAACGAGGACAAGGTGAAATTCGCCGCCGAGCATCTCCGGCGCGAAGTGGAGATGCAGGCCGCCGGCCTGAAAGACCTCATCCTCGCCGGCCCGGCCCCGGCGCCCCTGGCGCGGGCCGAATCCCACTACCGTTACCAGCTCATGTTGCGCACCCGGCACATGTCGAAACTGAGCGCCCTGCTCGCCACGCTGGCGGAAACGCTGCGTCTGCCCGAGGACCTCACGCTGGCCATCGACATCGATCCGGTCAATTTGATGTGAACGCCCTCGGGAGGCTGGGCACCGCCTCGGGACGAAGCCCGAAACACCACCCGACGAACCTCGCTGACCATGCCGCCGCTCGGCCAACGCCACGGCTCATCGCCAGCGTGTAATCCCGGCTTCCGCGCCACCGGCCCATTGCCGGCGCCCAGCCGTCCCGCCCTTACGGCCCGACGCGCACCCGGTAGAATCGATTGCCGCCTCCGCCCCCGGCATCCGTCACCGTGACGGTGTCGCCGCGTCCCTCCACGGGTGGTCCCAACGACTGCCAGACCGGCCGGGCAAGGTCCGTGGCCCACTCGATCTGGTAACGACGGCCGGCCACGGTGGTGAAGCGCAGGCGCACGCCGCCGTCGCGTTGTTCGATGCCAGCAATGGCCAGCACACTCCACCCATCGGCGGGATGAGTGCCCGCCAGGTATTCGGCGCTGTTGGTCCGGCCGTCCTGATCGGGATCATCGTCGGCTCCCTCGCCCTCGGGGTAGAGGAAGCCAAAGCACGCCAGTTCCCAATCGTCGGGCAGGCCGTTGTGGTTGGTGTCGGCATCCGATTCCACGGCAAACGCCAGACTCGTGCCCCCGACCCCCTCGGGCCCGACCGCGCGCAGCAGGACGTTGGGGGCCGCATCGAACACCGTGATTTCACCCGTCCAGACGCCGCGGCTGAAGGAGGTCGTTTGCGCGGGGACAAGGCGGAGCGGACGCTCGAACGACCAGCGCACGTTCAGCGCCCGGTTCAACGCCACCGGCCGCGGCGACACGCCACCCTGCCACTGGCGCGGATCGCCAAAGGCGCTGTCGGTCTGAAAGACAAGCGCACGGCGCCCGCTCGTCTCGAAGGCGGCGCACCATCCGTCGCGGCTGTAGGAGGCGTTGTCGAAACTCAAATCGACCATCAGATGGTTGGTGCCGTCGTAGGCGAACGGCCGGTCGAAGTGGAAGGTGACCCAGCCATCCGCACGGATGGTTTCGTCCCGCTGGTAAACCGTTGTCCACCCCTCGCCTTCCCAGGCGGGCACGGTGTAGCTGGCGAGCGGAGTGTGCCGCAGGCGGAGGGTCCAGTTGCTCAGAGTCTGTCCCGGCGCGGTGAGGACGAAGAGGGACAGGCCGTTCAGCGTGCCGGCGCCGGCCAGTTCCTCCGCCGGATAAATGATCTGCGTGCGCGCATCGTGGAATGACGTCGCCAGCGGATACGCCCAGCCGTTGGTGCCGTGACCCACGGCGATCTCACCCGTGTGCGCCAGCGCGCGCAAATCGACGGCCCCGTCGAAGTTCGACACCACGTTGGCCTGCGCGTCGCGGGCCGTGATGGTGACGGGAAACGGCCGACCCAAGCGCTGGGGAGAGGGAATGAAATTCCAGGAGAAACGATCCAGGGCGCCCGCGTCGTCATCCACGATGGTGCCAACGCCTTCACCATCCTCCAGCGTCACGTTGGTCGGCTCGGAGAAAGTGAGTGCGAACTCCTCCACCGGCTCGAAGAAGCGGTCGCCATGCACCGTTACGGTCACAACCTGCTGGGTGGTGCCCGGCGCAAAGACCAATGTGCCGGAAGCCGGTTCGTAATCGCTGCCGGCGGTGGCGGCGTTGGTGCCCGAAAGCCGCGCGGCCACGCGGTAGTTGGCCGCGATCTCCAGCGCGCTCGGCGCGGACAGGCGGACGATGAAGCGGGCGGGTCGCGTCGTGCCCGGCGGCCCCTCCGTCACGGTCACGTCGTCCACGGCCAGCTTCGGCGTGGGATCATCATCCTGAATGGTCCCGCGCACGGCAGGGTAGAGCACGATCGCGTTGGTGGGCGAGAAGAAGCGTAGGTTGAGGCTCTCAGAGGTCTCGTCCAGGGCGTCGCCGAGCACCCCCACGGCAAGATCGGCATTGGTGGCACCCGCGGGGATCAGGATCACTCCGTTCGTGCCGAGAAAATCCACGCCGGCCCGGGCACCGACCTCGAGAGTCTGAAAGTTCACGGACACCGGCAGACGGCACGCCGGCTGGATGGCCAGGCGGAAGATCAGATTCGTGGTTCCGGTGTGGCCCTCGACGACGCTCGAAACGATCGGTGGCACGATCACCGGCAGGTTCACCGGATG
>DATLZF010000144.1:0-11794 GCA_035574135.1 Candidatus Methylomirabilota bacterium | reverse complement strand
GGGGGCCTGCCCGGCAAGCTGGCAGATTGTTCCGACCGCGACCCGCAAAACACCGAGCTCTACATCGTCGAAGGCGACTCGGCCGGCGGCTCGGCCAAGCAGGGGCGCGACCGCAAATTCCAGGCAATCCTCCCCATTCGGGGCAAGCTCATCAATGTCGAGAAGGCCCGCTTGGACAAGGTGCTACAGAACAACGAAATCCGGACCATGATCACCGCCATCGGTACCGGTATCGGCGATGGCGAGGGCGAAGGCGCTTTCAACATCGAGAAGCTGCGCTACCACAAGATCATCATCATGACCGATGCGGACGTGGATGGGTCGCACATCCGCACGTTGCTGCTCACCTTCTTCTACCGGCAGATGCCGCAACTGGTGAAACAGGGGTTTGTTTACATCGCCCAGCCGCCGCTTTACAGCATCACGCGCAAAAAACGGACGGAGTACGTCGATGACGACGTGCAACTCAACCGCATCCTCATCCAGATTGGCAGCGAGGAGGTGCGGTTGAAGAATCTGGCTGACGGTCGGGAGTTCACCCGGAAACAGTTGGAGGAAGTGCTCGAGTTGCTGGAGTCGCTCGATAAACACGCCAGCTACATCCGCCGGCAGGGCGGCGACTTCTCCGAATACGTCGAGAAACGGGCCCCTGGCGGTGACTTCCCCGCCCACATGGTGAAGGTGCGCGAGGGTAACCACGAAACCGTGCACTACTTCGTCACGAACGACGAACTCGAACGGTTCAAGGCGGCGAACGCGGACTTGTTCGCTGCGGACACCGAGATCGAGCGCCGGCGCGAGGGGCCCATCCGGCGCGCCACCTACGCCGACCTCCATCACGAGAGCAAGGCGGTGGCGGAGTTGCTGGCCAAACTGTCGCGCAAGGGCCTGAGTGTGGATCACTACGCCGCGCAGGACAACCCGCTCTTCGAACTGATCGAGGGCGAAGGAGACAAGGCGACCACCACGCCCCTGTTCTCCATTCCGGAGATCCTCACCGCCGTGAAGGCGGTGGGAAAAAAGGGTATCCAGATGTACCGCTTCAAGGGCTTGGGCGAGATGGACGCAAAGGAGCTGTTCGAAACCACCATGAATCCGGCCAAGCGCAAACTGCTGCGCATCGAACTCACCGATGCGGTCGAGGCCGAGGAGATGTTTACCCGCCTCATGGGCGACGAGGTCGAGCCGCGCCGGCAGTTTATCGAAGACAACGCCTTGAACGTGCGCAACCTGGACGTGTAGCCGGTTTGGGTCCGAGCCGGGGCGTGATTGCGCGACCGGCGCCCATGGCTCCTTGGTGCTGACTGTTTTCCGGGGTCTCGAGGCGCGGCGGGGAGCCGGATTTGACCCTTGACGGCGTGTGGAGCCATCTCTATCGTCGGCCACAGAATGTAAAGATCGCTGGTTCGCCAGCGCGAGATAAGTCGGAGATTTATCTACCGACTTTTTTGTTCCCCGGGTGGGGGATGCGGATGTGATATGAACGCCGACTTCTTAACAGTTTTGGAATTCTGGGAACGGGAGAAAGGAATCAGCCGTGACGTGTTGGTGGGGGCTGTTAACGAGGCGTTGGTGTCGGCGGCCAAAAAGGCGGTCGGGCCGGCGCGCGAGTTGCGCTGCCAGATCGATCCGAAGAGCGGAGACATCCGGGCCTTCGCCAAGCTGATCGTCGTCGAGAAAGTCAACTCGAAGCACGACGAGATTTCGGTTTTCGACGCTCGCCGGATCAACCCGAACGCCCAGGTCGGGCAGGAGGTCGAGATCGAGGTGACGCCCACCGGCTTCGGTCGCATTGCCGCCCAGTATGCCAAGCAGGCGTTGATGCAGCAGGTCCGCCGTGCCGAGAAACAACTCATTTTCGTCGAGTTCAAGGACCGGGTGGGCGATATTGTCAACGGCACGGTTCGGCGCTTCGACCGCTCGGATGTGACGGTGGATCTGGGCAAATACGAGGCATTGCTGCCCAACCGCGAGCGCGTGCCCACGGAGGAATATCAGATTGGCGAGCGCATCCGTTGCTATGTCAAAGCAGTGGAGACCGGCGTGCACGGCCCGGAGATCATCCTGTCGCGGGCCGATCCGAATTTCGTCATCAAGCTTTTCCAGCTCGAAGTGTCCGAAATCAGCGACGGCACGATCGAAATCAAGGGCATTGCTCGCGAGCCGGGCTTTCGCACCAAGCTGGCGGTTTACACCCGCGATGAGAAGGTCGATCCGGTGGGCGCCTGTGTCGGATTGCGCGGCCAGCGGGTGAAAAACATCGTCCGGGAACTCAACAACGAGAAGGTGGACATCATCAAATGGTCCCCGAACATCCGCGAATTCATCACCAACGCGCTGGCGCCCGCCAAGCTGAAGTCCTTCGAGGTGGACGAGGCCCGTCGTCGCGTGAAGATCGTTGTCAGCGAAGACCAGTTGTCTTTGGCCATCGGCAAGCGCGGGCAGAACGCGCGCTTGACCTCGAAACTGACGGGCTGGCAGGTGGACATCGAGGCCGAGAAAGTGGCAACCTTGGGCTTTGAGGAAAAAATGGCTCAAGCGGTGCGGGCCTTGGCGGCCATTGCAGGCATCGGCGAGGCCCTGGCTGACACCTTGGTGCGGCGCGGCTTCCTGAGCTTGGAGACTCTGGTGCAGGCCGAGGCGGCTGATCTGGCTGCGATTCCGGAAATCGGAGATCAAGCCGAGGCCGTGCTGGCCGCAGCCCGCGCCGAAGTGGCGCGACGCTCAATTGACCTCGGCAAAGAAGCCTCGGCGGTTCAATAACGCATGCACATGGTGAGGACAGCATCTGGCCCGGCTCCGGTATGAGAGCCGCAGTGAGCAGACGGACCGAACATCTTTTATATGCCCGTTCGTATTTACGAGATCGCGAAGAAGCTGGGAATCGAGAACAAGGAGGTTCTGGCCAAGGCCAAGGAACTGGGCATTGCCGCCGCGCGAGTTCCGTCCAGTTCGCTCGACAAGATCACGGCTGAGTATCTCGAAAGCCACCTGGCTCCCGCTGCCGCCGCTCCCGCCGCCCCGGCCGCCCCCCCTGTTCCCGCCGTTCCGGAAGCGGTCGTTGTCATCAGTGAGCCGCCCCCTCCACCCGTTCCCGAACCTCCGGTCGTGGTGGAGGAGCCCGTCGCCCCGCCGGTCAGCGAGCCGGAGCCCGCGAACCTTCCCGTTCCGCCGAGCGCCGAAGTAGTCGTCGCCCAAGCCCCCCCGGTGGCGGCCGAAACACTTGCGGCCGTTGCGCCGCCCGCCTCGACGCCGCCTGCCCCGACGCCGCCCGCCCCGACGCCGCCTCCCCCCCCGCCGGGGCCCAAAGTGGGCGATCTCGTCGGACGCATCAATCTGCCTTTGCGCCCTGCGGCGCGCGCGTCGGAGAAGACGCCGCCGCGCGGTCCCCAGCGCCCGGGCATGCCCGCTCGCCCCGAGATGCAGCGCGGCATGCGCCCTGACGTCCGTCCCGGTGCCGCCCGCGGCGTGCAACCCGGGGCCCCCGGTCGCTCCTGGCCGTCGCCACCAGCCCGGCCGGCCCAAGCCCCCCCGGCGGCCCCGGCGGAGCCGAAGTTCGTCGCTCCGACCACGGGTGAACTCATCTGCCTCAAACCGCCGATCATCGTCCGCGATCTGGCCGAGAAGCTGAACCGAAAGCCCTTCCAACTCATCGCCGACCTCATCGAGTTGAAGGTACTCGCCAACGTCAACCAGGCCATCGACGAGATCGTGGCGCAGAAAATTTGCGCGAAGTATGGCTTCCGCTTCGAAGTGGAGAAACGCGAGCGTGGCGGTGGCCAGGTCCACACTCACATCAAAAAGATCGAGCAGGAGCAGGAGGACAAACCCGAAGATCTCAAACTCCGGGCCCCGGTGGTGACCATTATGGGCCACGTGGATCACGGCAAGACGACGCTGCTGGATGTCATCCGCAAGTCCAACGTGGCGGCCGGCGAGGCGGGGGGCATCACTCAGCACATCGGCGCCTACACGATTTCGTTTCCCCACCCGAGCAACAAGGCTGAGTTGCGCCAGATCACCTTCCTCGATACCCCGGGCCATGCCGCTTTCAGCGCGATGCGCGCGCGCGGCGCCAATGTCACCGACATCGTCGTTCTCGTGGTCGCGGCCAATGACGGTGTCATGCCCCAGACGTTGGAGGCGTTGAACCATGCCAAAGCGGCCAAGGTGCCCATCATCGTCGCCGTCAACAAGTGCGATCACCCCAACGCCAATCCGATGAAAGTGCGGCAGCAACTTCAGGAGAAAGGCGTGGTGCCGGACGATTGGGGTGGCGACACGACCTTCGTCGATGTTTCCGCCCTGACGCGGCAAGGGGTCGATCATCTGCTCGAGCTGATTCTTCTGCAGGCCGACTTGATGGAACTCAAGGCGAACCCCAATCGCCGCGCCAAGGGCAACGTGATCGAGTCCGGACTCGCCCCCGGCGGACCCACCGCCACGGTGTTGGTGCGCAAGGGCACACTGCGGGTGGGCGACGCGGTCATCTGTGGGCAGCATTGGGGCAAGGTCCGGGCTTTGATCAACGAGGAGGGCCAGCGCCTCAAGGAGGCGGGGCCGTCGGTCGCGGTGAAGTTGCTCGGTCTGAATGGCGTGCCCGAGGCCGGCCTTGAGTTTGCCGCCGTCGAGGACGAAAAGGCGGCCCGCTCGCTGTCCGAGGCACGCCTTCTGGAGGCGCGGCAGCAGACGGCCGAAAGTCGCAGCAAGGTCACGCTCGAGAACATTTTCCAGACCTTGGCCGAATCTTCCGCCAAGGTGCTCAAGCTTGTCGTCAAGGCCGACACCCAGGGTTCCGTCGAGGCCATCGTCGATGCCCTCAAAAAGATCGAATCCGACAAGGTCTCCGTGGAAGTCATCCACAGTGCGGTGGGCACCATCAACGAATCCGATGTCGTGCTCGCCTCCGCTTCCAACGCGGTCATCCTCGGCTTCCATACCCGTATTGACAGCGGCGTCGCCGACGTGGCCAAGCGGGAGGGAGTGCAGATCAAACTGTATTCCATCATCTATGAACTGATCGATCAGGTGAAGGAAGCCATGGCCGGTTTGCTCGAGCCGGTGATCAAGGAGACCGTCATCGGCCAGGCCGAGGTGCGGAAGCTCTTTCAACTGTCCAAGGGGGGCGTGGTGGCGGGCTGCGTGATCAACTCCGGACGCATTGCCAAGGGCAAGGTGCGCGTGATGCGGCGCCGGAATCTGATCTACGAGGGACACACACTGTCGCTGCGCCGGTTCCAGGACGAAGTCAACGAAGTCCGTGCCGGCATGGAATGCGGGATCCGGATCGACGGCTTCAACGAGTTCCAGGTGGGCGACCACATCGAGGCTTATACCGTCGAGAAGGTGGCCCAGAAGCTTTGAAACACGGCGGCAAGCCGGAGTCATGCCTTCACACAGAGTCGAACGGGTGCGGGAGTTGTTGAAGCGCGAGATCGGCGAGGCCATCCGCCGCGAAGTGCCGGTTGAGAGCGCGGGGTTGATCACCGTCAACGCTGTGGATGTCTCGGGCGACTTGCGCAACGCCACCGTCTTCGTTGGCATTCTGGGCACGACCGCACAGCAGAAGTCGGGTTTGGCCCGGTTGGTCGAGGCCCGCTTGCGGATTCAGGACCTGGTTGCCAGAGCCGTCGTGCTCAAGTTCACCCCGCGACTTCGCTTCCGGGTCGATGAGTCCGTCGAGCGGGGCAACCGTGTGCTCGACATCATCGCCGAGTTGGAGCGCCAGGGTCTTTCCGCCCAATGAAATCCCCGCGCATCGTCGCCCGCATCCTCGAGGCGATCCGAGACAGCCGCACCTTTTGCATCGTCGGCCACATTCGTCCCGATGGCGATTGCATCGGCTCGCAGTTGGGGCTGGCCTACGCCCTGCGCGCCGAGGGGCGAAACGTGACGGTATGGAACGAGGATCCGATGCCTGACAAACTGGCGTTCCTGGATCCAGACCGGCTGCTGCAGGCCCCCAAACCCGGACGCGCCTTCGATTGCGTGATCGCGACGGACTGCGCCAGCTTCGAACGGTTGGGGCGGGCGGGCGCTTGTGTGCAGGACCGCAAGGTGTTCGTCAACATCGATCATCACGCCAGCAACACCCGCTACGCCGATCTGAACTGGATATCCAGCCGTGAGCCCTCCACGGGCGAGCTGATTTATCGGTTGCTGCGCGCGGCCAAGTGGCCGATCACGCCCGGCATCGCAAACTGCCTGTTCACCGCCGTGTCCACGGACACCGGGTCGTTTCAGTATCCCACCACGCGGCCGGCCACCTACCAGGTGGCGGGCCACCTGGTCGAGCGCGGCGCTGATCTGGCCACGATTTCGAACGAGGTGTACCAGTCGTACCCGCTGTCCCGCGTCCGCCTCGTGCGGCATCTCTACAACAAGTTCCGGCTCACCCATGACAATCGGACGGCCTACTTCTGGTTGAAGAAGGCCGATTACGCCCGCACCGGCGCGCAGCCGGATGACTCGGAGGGTTTGATTGATCACATTCGAGCCATCCAGCCGGTGGTGGTGGCGTGTTTGTTCGAGGAAATCGAACCGGAGCTGACCCGCATCAGCCTCCGCTCGAAATCCGATCGAGTGAACGTGAACGAGATCGCCAAACAGTTCGGCGGGGGCGGGCATAACGCGGCGGCCGGCGCCCGCATTCCGGGCCGGCCGGCGACGGTTCAGCGGCGGGTGCTCGAGGCCATCAAGCGTGCGGTGAACGGTGCCCGCAACTGATCTTGGAGTCGGCGCCGCCGCCTGCCCGGGAGGCTTGCTCGCAGACGAAAAAGGCGGGCCGCCTGCGGCCCGCCTTCGTGGAAGCTTGGGATTGTGACTACCTCCGGTCGCGCTCGCGGCGCGGACCCCGGTCGCGGCGCGGGCCACGATCCCGGTCGCGGCCGCCTTCGCGGGGCGGGCGCTCGCCGGAAGCCTCGGCCGGCTGGGAATCGGGAGCGGCTTCGCCGCCGCTTCCCCCCTCGGCCGTTTGTCCGCCGCCCCCCAGTTCCTTGTCGCGATCCGCCATGGCGGCTTTCCGCGAGAGTCGCACGCGGCCCTTCTCATCGACGCCGAGGCACTTGACCATGATCTCGTCGCCGATCTTGACGATGTCCTCGGTCTGCTTGACGCGGAAGTTGGCCAGTTCGCTGATGTGCACCAGACCGTCCTTGCCCGGAAGGAACTCGACGAAGCAGCCGAATTCCTTGATCGTGACGACCTTGCCCCGGTACACCTTGCCGATCTCGGCCTCGGCCGTCATGCCGGTGATGGCGTCGAGGGCGATCTTCATGCCCTCGCCGGAGACGGAGTAGATGTTCACCGTTCCATCGTCCTCGATGTTGATCTCGCAGCCCGACTCCTCGACGATGCGCTTGATGTTCTTGCCGCCGGGGCCGATGAGCGCACCGATCTTCTCGGGGTTGATCTTGATGGTCTCGATGCGCGGGGCGTACTTGCTCAACTCGGGGCGGGGCGCGGCCAGGGTGGTGGCCATGTGTTCGAGGATCTTCAGGCGCGCGACGCGGGCCGCTTCGATGGCCTCGGCCATGATGTCGTGGGGCAGGCCCTTGAGCTTGAGATCGAGTTGAAAGCCGGTGATGCCCTTCTCGGTGCCGGCGATCTTGCAGTCCATGTCGCAGAAGGCGTCCTCCCAGCCAATGATGTCGGTGAGCAGCTTGTAGCGCTTGATCTCCTCGGCTTCGTATTCGGTGCAGATGCCGATGCTGATGCCGGCGACGGGGCGGATGAGCGGGATGCCGGCGTCCATGATGGCCAGCGAGCCGGCGCACACGGTGGCCATTGAGGTGGAACCGTTGGATTCCATGATCTCGGAAGTGACGCGGATGGCGTAGGGATACTCCTTGAGAGGGAGCATCGGCTCGATGGAGCGCTCGGCCAGGGCCCCATGCCCAATCTCGCGGCGACCGGGACCGCTGATCCGCCCCGTTTCGCCCACCGAGAAGTTGGGGAAGTTGTAGTGCAGAATGAACTTCTTCAGGTTCTCTCCGCCGGTGTAGGAGTCGAACTCCTGGGCGTCTTCGGTGGTGCCCAGGGTGACGAGGCAGATGGCCTGGGTCTCGCCGCGGGAAAAAAGCGCGGAGCCGTGGGCACGGGGCAAGAGCCCCACTTCACTTTGTAGCGGGCGGATGGCGTCGAACGCGCGGCCATCGAGGCGCTTGTCGTGATCGAGGATCAGCCGACGGATGTTTTCCTTCTGAATGTAGTAAAAGGCGTTGGAGATGACGAAGTTCGTGATCTTCTCCTCACCGTGCTTTTCCTTGAGCTTGGCACCGACTTCTTCCTGGATGGCACGCATGGCGGCCTCGCGGGCAAGTTTGCCGGGGATGAGCAGGGCGGAGACGACGCGGTCACCGGCGAGTTGGCGGGCTTCCTCAAGAATGTCGTCCGGGACAATGTTCAGGGTGATTTCGCGCTTGGGCCGCCCGGCCTTGGCCGCCAGTTCCTCCTGGGCGGTGATCAAAGGCTGGCAACAGTCGTGGGCGAATCGCAACGCGGCGTTGAAGTCCGCTTCCGAGATTTCCTTGGCGCTGCCCTCGAACATGACCACGTCGTGTTTGTTGCCGACGTAAACGAGGTCGAGATCACTTTCGGCCAACTCGGCGTGCGTCGGGTTGGCCACGAACCGGCCGTTGACACGGCCGACGCGCACGGCGCCGAGCGGGCCAGCCCACGGGATGTCCGAGACCATCAGCGCCGCGCTCGCGCCGACGATGCTCAGGATGTCGGGATCGTTCTCCCCATCCGCGCTGAGGAGGATGGTTTGCACCTGCACTTCGTTGTACCAGCCCTTGGGAAAGAGCGGGCGAATCGGCCGGTCGGTGAGGCGGCAGGTCAGGATTTCCTTCTCGGTCGGCCGGCCCTCGCGTTTGAAATAACCGCCGGGGAAGCGCCCGGCGGCTGCGGCCTTCTCCCGATAGTCCACCGTGAGGGGGAAGAAATCCTGGCCCTCCTTCGCCTTGACGGCGCCGACGGCGGCCACGATGACGATTGTTTCGCCGACTTGCACCGTAACGGCGCCGTCGGCTTGTTTGGCAAGTTTTCCGGTTTCGATGGCGACCTGCTTGTCGCCCACCTGAGCGGTGACCTTATATGACATATGTGATCCGTAGTCCCGCTGGCCACAGAGAAACTTCAGTGAACACCTGCAGGCAGGTGCTGAATGAAATTACCCGGTGCCAGCGGGGTTTTTGTTCCTTGCGCGAGGTTGTTGTTGGCCAAACCCGGCCGTTCGCGCCTGCCGGCTGGACTTGGGAACGGGTGGCAGGTGCCGACCCGGTTGAATCGATCGAGTGAATACGGCGGATCTCCTCCGCGCGACGCCAGAGGGCCTCTGGGCTCCTACTTTCTCAGGTTGAGCTTCTTGGTGATGGCTTGGTAGCGGCTGGCGTCGGTGCTGTTCAGGTAATCCAGCAACCGACGGCGCTGGCCCACCATCATCAGCAGGCCCCGGCGCGAGCTGTGGTCCTTTTTATTGCTTTGGAGATGCTCGGAAAGCCGGTTGATCCGATCCGTAAGCAGGGCGATCTGGACATCTGCCGAGCCGGTGTCCCGCTCGTGGATCCGAAAATCCTGCACGAGCTTGGACTTCTTTTGACTCGCTTCTGGTGACTTTTTCATTGCAGCAAGGCCCCGGAGCCTAGGTTCTGAAGCTCGAGGTGTAAAGCAATTTTACAGGGTTTCCGCGCTCGTCGTGGCGCATCCGGTGGCCGAGGGCCGACCCTGCCGAGCGGGAGTCGCTTATCCGCGGGCCGACCATGGCAAACTCAATCGTCTCCCGGGGCGCGGCGGGATAATCCCTTTACACTTCAGCGGCCGTTTCCGAACAATCCGCCATGCCAATGCGCCGATGGGCCTTGCTCATGGCGGTGGTGAGCCTGCTGTGTGGCTCTGCCTTGCCGGCCGCCGATGCCTTCGCCTCCGAGGAGTCGGGGGCGTTCTTTACGGTCGATGTCTGGCAAACGGAGGATCGATTGCCCCAGAACTCGGTTATCGCCCTGATGCAAGCGGCGGACGGGTATCTCTGGCTCGGCACGCTGAACGGGTTGGCGCGTTTTGACGGGATGCGGTTCACCGTGTTTGACGATGACACAACGCCGGGGCTGGGCAGCGGAACCATCGTGCATCTGTTCGAGGACGGGCAAACCAATCTCTGGATCGGCACGGAGTCCGCCGGGGTGGTGCTCGTCCGTCCCACCGGAGAGCTGCGCTTTGTGGAACTGGGACGGGGATCCCGCGCCGGACGATTGATGGCGGCGTGCCAGGATGTCACGGGCGCCGTGTGGCTCTACACGGCCGACGGCCAGTTGGCGCGGCATCGAGAAGGGCGGGTGGACGTGATCCGGCTGGATTTGGATCGCTTCAGCAACTGCCGGTCGATGGTGGCTACGGCCGATGGTCGCGTGTTGGTGGGAAGTGACCGGCGGCTGATCACCCTGGCCGCGACGGCCGCGACGGCCCCTGACGTTCTGCCGGTTGAGAAGGAAGTGGTCGTCAATGCGCTGGATTTGCTCGCGCCCAGCCGGAAGGCAGGCTATTGGAGGCTGGCGGAGGGACGGATTCAGAAATGGACCACCAACGGTGTTGAACGCGATCTGGGCCCCTACCCTTGGAGCGGGGTGCGCCCATCCGCCGCATGCGAGGACGCCCAAGGCAACCTCATCGTGGGTACTCTCGGCGCGGGGGTGTATTGGTTTGGCGCCGGGGGGAGCGTGACGCGGCTCTCGACGAACAGCGGCCTGTCGCACAGTTTTGTCCTGTCGCTTTGCGTGGATCGCGAGCAAACCCTCTGGGTCGGCACGGATGGCGGCGGGCTCAACCGCGTTCGCCCGCAGGTCTTCCGCGTGTTCGAACCCTCGCGGGGACTGGTGGCGCAGTCGATTTGTGAGGATGCACAAGGCGGGATCTGGATTGGCTACAACGGCGGCGGCCTGGATTACTGGAATGGCCGCGTGGCCGAACGATTCGTTCCCGGCCAGGTCTTGTCCGGCATGCCGGTGCGGTCCGTGTTGGTCGATCGCGGCGGGCGCGTCTTGGCCGGCACTCTTGGACCTTGGGGGGCGGGGTTGTTTCAGTGGGTCAACCGCCGATTCGACCGTGTGGCCGCGGCTCCCGTGGCCAACCGAGACGTGTCAGTCCTGTTTGAGGACCGGCGCGGACGCCTCTGGGTGGGCACCCAAGCCGGCTTGGTTTGCTGGGATGGTCACGAATGGCGGGTCTTTACCACGCAGGACGGTCTTTCGAGCGATGACGTTCGGGCCATCGCCGAGGACAAAGCGGGCAACCTGTGGATCGGAACCCGGGGCGGCGGTTTGATGCGGTTCAGCCAGGGCCGGTTCACCGTTTTCCGGCGCGAGGATGGTCTGGCGTCGGATCACGTGGCCTCGCTCTATGTGGATGAGGAGGACGTGCTGTGGATCGGGACCAATGGGGGTGGTCTGGGCCGGTGGCAGGCGGGTCAATGGACGCACTACACGGTACGGGACGGGTTGTTGAGCAACCGTATCGGCTACTTGCTGGAGGATGACGAAGGATATCTCTGGCTCGGGTCCACGCTCGGGCTGATGCGGGTGTCGCGGCAGGCGCTCAATGAATTTGCCCGTGGCCGGGTGCGCACCGTGCCGGTGCGCGCCTACGGCCGGCGCGACGGCCTGCCCATGGGCGAGTGCAGCGCGGGTTCGCAGCCGGGGGCCTGTCGCACGCGCGACGGGCGGCTGTGGTTCCCCACCATCGAAGGTGTGGCGGTGGTCGATCCCGCCCGTCTGCGGGTCAACACCAACGTGCCGCCGGT